>NZ_JAVRCI010000016.1:0-107507 GCF_034530835.1 Nostoc sp. DedQUE12b
CAGCCTTCAGATGGAATGGCTTTTATCTCACAATGCTTAACCCGAACTCAGGTTAGATAAGGGTGAGGAGTTAACTTTGCCCAAGGAATTTTTGCTGTATCACCTTTAGCTTCGGTATATAACACATCAAACCATGCCGATGGTTCTGATTTTTGTACAGCTTCGGTAGCTAACTGTTTAACATAAAATCGTAAATCTTCAGGTTGCTGTTCAAACATAAAAACTGACATTACTAACAATTTGTACATTCGCAGATTAAATGTCGGTATTCGCAAATAACGACATCATCTTCTTGAATTGCTGAAACCTTTACTGTAAAAACTTTTCAGTTGATTTTGTTACTTAAAAGACAAGATTACTTAATTCGCATATTTAATGTCGAAAAACCATTTTTTGCAAATTTATGTCGTTTTCTTAGATTTTGCGAATTGCAAATTAAATGTCGTATTTCATAAATTAATGGTACATTAATACTATTAATCAGTTCTTCTTACTTCTATGGCAGACCAAGAATTTGGATTAACTGGAGAATCGACGGAAGTTACAGAAGCTATTTGCCTCAGTGACAGTAATTTCGCAGTCGATCCATTGCTGATTATTCTGAAAACTACGGATAATAATAAACTAAGATTTAATTTAATTCAATGGCTTGCTGAATCGCCAAATCACCAGATTAAGTCTCAAAGAAAGCAGGCAGTAGCAGATACTCTCTGTGTTTCTATTCGGCAGGTGGAGCGTCTTCTTAAAGAATACGATGAAGACAGGTTACAAGAGACAGCAGGAGTATCACGCTCAGATAAAGGCCAACATCGAATCTCCGAATACTGGCAAGAGTTTATTAAGGATATTTATAAAACGAGTGTTAAAGAGAAACATCCAATGTCTCCTACACAGGTTTTTAGCGAAGTAAAGCGAAAAGCGACGGTTGATCTTGGGCTGAAACAAGGAGATTATCCTCACAAGGCTACTGTATATCGAATTTTAAATCCGTTAATCGAGGAAGAAAGACGGAAGAAAAAAGTTAGAAATCCGGGTTCAGGACCTTGGTTGGGAGTAGAAACACGAGATGGGAAGCTACTAAAAGCGGATTTTAGTAACCAAATTATTCAATGCGATCACACACAGATGGATCTTCGGATAGTTGATATTCTTCTTAACCTGCTACCGGAGCGACCTTGGTTAACCACAGTTGTAGATACTTACTCAACCTGTGTTCTAGGCTATCACTTATGGGTAAAACAACCAGGTTCTGCTGAGGTGGCTGTAGCCTTAAGACACGCTATCTTACCCAAACAGTATCCTTCTAACTACCAACTTAGTAAAACTTGGGACGTATATGGGACTCCCTTACAATATTTTTTTACTGATGGAGGAAAAGATTTTCGCTCAAAACATCTGAAAGCCATTGGCAAGAAATTAGGGTTTCAGTGCGAATTGCGCGATCGCCCACTTCAAGGTGGCATTGTAGAGCGGCTTTTCAAGACTATCAATACTCAAGTTCTTGAAGGGCTACCTGGCTATACGGGATCAAATGTTCAGGAACGTCCTGAAAATGCAGAGGAAGAAGCCTGTTTAACCATACAGGAGTTAGATAAGATTTTAGCTAGTTTCTTTTGTGACATTTATAACCACGAGCCTTATCCCAAAGATCCTCGTGAAACGAGATTTGAACGTTGGTTGAGGGGTATGGGAGGAAAATTGCCTGAACCTTTGGATGAGCGAGAATTAGATATTTGCTTGATGAAGGAAGCTCAAAGAATAGTTCAAGCTCATGGCTCTATCCAGTTCGAGAATCTGGTTTATCGAGGAGAATCACTCAGGGCATATAAAGGTGAATATGTGACGCTGAGATATGACCCAGACCATATACTGACATTATATGTTTACAGTTGTGATGCAAATGATGACTTGGGAAATTTCTTAGGCTACGCTCATGCAATAAATATGGATAGCCAAGACCTGAGTTTAGAAGAATTGAAAAGCCTTAATAAGGAGCGAAGTAATGCTCGTAGAGAGCATTCTAATTATGATGCATTATTAGCATTAGGTAGGAGAAAAGAAATTATTGAAGCAGCTAAACAGAATAAGAAAGAAAGAGTGCAAGCAGAGCAAAAACGTTTACGTTCTGCTTCAAAGCCAAATTCAAATGTTGTACATTTAAGAAAAACTAAAACTTCAGCTTCTGTACCAAAAGAAAAACTTGAGGCATTGCCAAAACAGATAGAAGAAGATATAAAGCCTCAACAATCAGAATTTCATACTGAAGAAGATTTATCAAATCAAAGTAATAATAATAAAGAAGAGAGACACAAGTTAATTATCTCTAAGCATCAATATAAAAATAATATTTGGTGACCTATGGCACGATCGCAACTCGCAATTCAGCCCTCTGTCGCAACTCTAGCTCCTCAGCTTGACCTCAATGCTCAACTTGCTAAAATCGCTGAGGTTGAGGAGTTATTTAGAACTGCTTTTATTCCAACTGATCGCGCTTTAGAATACTTCAAATGGTTAGATGAACTAAGGTTAATCAAGCAATGTGGTCGAGTTATCGGCCCACGAGATGTGGGAAAAAGCCGAGCTTCTTTTCAATATAAGCAAGAGGATAGGAAGCGAGTTTCTTATGCCAAAGCTTGGTCAGCGTCTAGTTCCAAGCGTCTATTTTCACAAATTTTGAAGGATATTAAGCACGCAGCAATAACAGGTAAGCGAGAGGATTTACGTCCAAGATTGGCTGGTAGCCTTGAGCTATTTGGGATAGAGATGGTCATTATTGACAATGCTGAAAATCTCCAGAGAGAAGCTTTATTAGACCTAAAGCAACTATTTGAAGAATGTAATGTCCCTATTGTTTTAGTTGGAGGTCAGGAGCTAGATGATATTTTATGCGGTGTTGATTTGTTGACCAGTTTTCCCACATTGTATGAGTTTGAACGCTTAGAATACGAAGATTTTAAGAAGACACTACTGACAATTGAACTTGATATTCTGGATTTACCAGAAGTATCTAACCTAGCTGAAGGGTCTATATTCGAGCTTTTGACACAAAATACAGGTGCGCGAATAGGAGTTCTTGTCAAGATACTAACAAAGGCAGTTTTACATTCTTTGAACAACGGCTCTAGCAAACTTGAGCTATCTGTTTTAGAAAAAGTTGCTAATCGGTATGGCAAAAAATACACCCCACCAGAATCAAGCAAAAAAAATAAATGAAGATGATAACGTTCGTCCAAGGTTAGGCTATGTTGAGCCGTATGAAGGCGAAAGCATTAGTCATTATTTGGGACGCTTGCGACGATACAAGGCTAACAGTCTTCCTTCGGCATACTCTTTAGGAAAAATTGCTGGTATTGGCGCTGTGACATCTCGATGGGAACAGCTTTATTTCAATCCATTTCCTAGCTATGAAGAATTAGAAGCTTTGGGTAAGCTTATTTGCGTGCAGGTTGACAGGATATATGAAATGTTGCCGTACAAAGGTATAACAATGCAGCCTAGACCAATTAAATTATGTGGTGCTTGCTATGCAGAAGTTCCTTGTCACCGCATTGAGTGGCAGTTTAAGGAGAAAATGAAGTGCGATCGCCATCAGTTGGGTTTATTAACAAAATGTACTAACTGTGAGACACCATTTCCAATCCCTGCTGATTGGGAGCTAGGGGAATGCACCCATTGTTCTCTGCCTTTTGCAAAAATGGCAAGGCGTCAAAAGCGCTATTGACAAAAAACTATTGAATTATACAAGTAACCTCATTGATAGGGTTTTACAAAAGGCGATCGCACTTTCTTCGGGGAGGACGATCGCCTTTATTTTTTTATCAATAATCTACGTCTCATCGATGAGGCACAAGTGCGATCGCACGTATTCAAATTCAATTAGTGGCTGAAAATTAAAACCTATAGCGCTCAAAGTTTTTAACAAAAGCAGTAAATATACTACTTAGTATTAAAAACTTTAGAGCTTATACTTGTGAAGCTAGAATTCTAAGTAATTTTTTGTTAGCTTCAAATCCTGCTGTCAAGGATTTCTGCCATTAAAGGCAGTTTATGTAGCGTAAGTTTTACAAAAGCCTTCAGAGTAAATTTTGACTTGAGGTGGCTAGGGTATGGATGAAGTCGTCAAAAAAGTAGCTGCTTTGGGTTTACCTGGTGTGATTTTGGTAATCACAATGGCAGCTACAGGGTTTACAGGTGCTGCTGCCATTACAGCTGCTTTAGCTTTTTTGGGCGGGGATGCTGGGTGGAATTGCAGTTTTGGGGCTAACAGGATTAATTACAGATGCTTTGGCAAAAGTCAGCCTAGAAGATTTTCTCACAGCAGTTTATTGCCAACGCCGACAGGATGAGTCACATGGCAAGCTGTTAGAAGAGATTAACTCGTTGTCACTGTTTGACGGCGACATCAAAGATAGACTCAAGACGACTGTAACTGACGGGTGCGGTTGTGCAACGGTGGTTAAGTCTAGTACAACAGATGATGCAAGAGAAGCGATCGCTATTTTAGAGAATGTCCCTGGCATGACTCCTGCACACCACAGAGATTTTAAAAGTTCTAATCCGATCATCAGGCTCAGGGACGGGACAGTAGTGAGAACTTGGAAAAACCCCGTTGGTGTTGACCATGTTTTTTTAGGTGATCGCAGTGACAAAATGATTTACGGCGGGTTTGTCGGTTGGATTCACAGTGAAGGGTTAAACCAGGCAATCGTTCGCATTAGAAGAGACTTTACTTAAGGGAGTAGTACTTAGTGGCTCGTGGTCAGAAAAAAACCGAACAGAATAATGGCAATGGGGCGACTTTAGGCTTTGAACAAGCTCTGTGGTTAGCTGCGGATAAGCAGCGAGGTCACATGGACGCAGCGGAGTATAAGCACGTCGTCTTGGGGTTGATTTTTCTTAAGTATATTTCCGATGCTTTCAGTGAGCTTTACAACATTTACTCACAGCAAGCTCACGTTGACCCGGAAGACCGCGACGAGTACACAGCAGAAAATGTTTTTTGGGTTCCCAAAGAAGCGCGGTGGTCATATTTACAAGCTAACGCCAAGCAACCCACCATTGGCAAACTGTTAGATGAGGCGATGGATGCAATTGAGAAGGAGAACCCATCGCTCAAAGGCGTGTTACCTAAGGATTACAATAAGCCAGCCCTAGATAAACAACTGCTAGGAGAAATCATTGACCTGATTGCCAAAATTGGGTTAGGAGATGAAGCCAGTCGTTCTAAAGATGTTTTGGGGCGAGTTTACGAGTATTTCCTGGGACAGTTCGCCACTGCGGAAGGTAAGAGAGGCGGACAGTTTTATACACCGCGTTGTGTGGTGCAGTTGTTAGTAGAAATGATTGAACCCTACAAAGGGCGAATTTATGACCCCTGTTGCGGTTCTGGCGGAATGTTCGTGCAATCTGAGAAGTTTGTCGAAGCGCATGGGGGAAGGATTGGCGATATTTCCATCTATGGGCAAGAGTCCAACCCGACAACATGGAAACTGTGCAAGATGAATTTGGCTATTCGTGGCATTGATGGGAATATTGGCGCACACAATGCCGATACTTTCCACAATGACTTGCACAAAGACCTCAAAGCTGATTTTATCCTAGCCAATCCCCCATTTAACATGAGCGATTGGGGCGGGGAGAGGTTGCGAGAAGATACCCGTTGGCAGTATGGCACACCACCTGTAGGTAATGCTAACTATGGTTGGGTACAGCAGATGATTCACCATTTAGCACCAAATGGCATTGCTGGTTTTGTGTTGGCGAATGGTTCGATGAGTTCTAACCAGTCCGGGGAAGGTGATATTCGCCAAGCTATTATTGATGCGGATTTGGTTGATTGTATGGTGGCATTGCCAGGACAGTTATTTTACAATACCCAGATTCCGGCTTGCCTGTGGTTTTTTGCACGGAATAAAAAAAATGGGAAATTTCGTGATCGGGCTGGGGAAACATTATTTATAGATGCGCGAAAAATGGGGTTTTTACTTGACCGAGTACACCGAGAACTGACAGAAGAGGAGATAGCTCGGATTGCTCAAACTTACCATGCTTGGCGGGGTGAGAAGGAAGCGGCTGAGTATAAGGATATCCCCGGTTTTTGTAAAAGTGCCAAGTTAAATGAGATTGTCTCACATAGTTATGTTCTCACGCCGGGACGTTATGTAGGGGCAGAGGAAGTTGAGGATGATAATGAGGCGTTTGAGGAGAAGATGCTGCATTTAACAAAGAAATTAGAGCAGCAGTTTGAGGAATCGGCAAGGTTGGAGAAGGCGATTAAAGCTAATTTAGAGGAAATGGGGTATGCAGAATAAATGGACACGAAAAACAATTGCTGAATGTGCGGCAAATGAACTCTACTCCACGCAAATCGGCCCATTTGGGAAAGCTTTAACTCCTGAAGAATACACCTTGTCTGGTGTCCCGCTTCTACGCGGCGTAAATGTTAATCATGGACGCTTTTATGACGATGGTTTTGTATTCATCAGCGAAAAAACAGCAGATAGGCTATCCAAGTTCGAGTCATATCCTGGTGACGTGTTACTTGTACATAAAGGGACACTCGGTCAGATAGGACTTATGCCGAAGGACAGGAAGTACCATCGGTACATTATGGGCAACAGTATGTTAAGAGTTCGATGTGACGCTACAAAGCTGATACCAGAATATCTTTACTACTGGCTCTGCTCTAGTGAAGGACAGCATTACCTCTTTAGCCGGGTGTCTCAAGTTGGTGTTCCACAAATTCAGAGGCCATTAACTACTTTAAGAGAAGCTTCATTACCCGTCCCCCCACTGGATGAGCAGAAGGCTATCGTCCACATTCTCGGCACACTCGATGACAAAATTGAATTGAACCGGGAGATGAACCAAACCCTGGAAGCGATGGCACAGGCGATCTTCAAATCCTGGTTTGTGGACTTTGACCCCGTTCACGCCAAGATGGAAGGACGACAACCAGCCGGAATGGATGCTGCAACTGCTGACCTTTTCCCTGATCAGTTTGAGGAGTCGGCATTGGGGATGATTCCGAAAGGGTGGGAGGTATGGATGCTTGGAGATTTGATTAATATCAAGCATGGTTACGCATTCAAAGGTGAGTTTTTTAGAACAGAACCACCAGGAGACATACTTTTAACACCAGGAAACTTTGCTATTAATGGTGGATTCAAAGACGATAAATTTAAATATTACGTTGGTGAGGTTCCAGAAGATTTCGTACTTGATGAAGGCGAATTAATCATAACCATGACTGACTTAAGCAAAGCTGGTGATACTCTTGGCTATCCTGCCATTATTCCACCACTCCGAAGTGGTCGTTACTTACATAATCAGCGACTAGGAAAAGTTATTTTAAAACCTAATTTTTCCCTCAGCAAGTTACATCTCTACTATTTATTGCGTACAGATATATATAGAAATGAAATTTTAGCAAGTGCGACAGGAACAACAGTTAAACACACATCTCCAGACCGAATAAAAGCTTTTAAATTTCCTTTTATAGATAATAGACTTTCCGTAACCTTTGGGAAAATTGTCGAACCTCTATATAAAAGAATTATTTTAAACGATGAGCAATCACGCACCCTTGCATCTATCCGTGACACCTTAATGCCCAAACTCATATTAGGTGAAATACGGGTCAATGAAGCAAATAATTTTGTAAACTCCTTAACATGAATAAAATACATTCTTCAGTAAGTATGGAGATATCAGAAGTCAAAGTAGATGCCACATTTATTACCTTTGAAATGCACGGTGTTCGTGAGATAGTACAGATGACTGCTGGTGCTGTACATATTGAACGCCAAGTCACAGCATTGGAAAGCGCAATTGTAGAAAACCCAGGTTTAGCCATCGACCTTATCAGGGCATTGATTGAGAGTGTTTGTATAACTATACTCAATGACCGAGGACAAGAAGTTAGTAAAAAAGATGATTTACCAGACTTGTTTAAAAAGACACTCAAACAGTTACAGCTAGTACCTGAAGATCATGCTGCTGCAACAAAAGTTAGTGATAGCTTGAAGCTCACAGCCAACGGCTTGTTTACCGTGATAAAAGGAATATGTGAACTTCGCACTAATGAAGGAATTGCATCACATGGCAAGGATGCTTATTTCAAATCGTCACTAGAGTTAATGCAGGTACAACTAGCAGCACGATCGGCAGATGCAGTAGTAAGCTTTCTCTTCAAAGTTCATAAAAACTATGGAGAAAAACATTCAGTGAAGAGGTTAATGTACCAAGATTTCCAACAGTTCAATAATTATATAGATGATAATAACGAACCAGTCGCAATCTTGAGTTTGTCTTATTCTCCAAGTGAAGTCCTATATCAGGTTGATAAAGAAGCTTATCGTGACTTGCTCATAGAATATAACAATCAAGAGTTAATAGAGAATAATAATCCCACTAAATCTGAAGAGCAGTATTTATCTGATGTTATGTGCGTGAACTCTAAAGATAAAGAAATAGAAGAAAAATCTTGTTAGTGAAAAGGTTAAAAAAATAATCATCAATAAATATTAAATATTTTTTAAAAAAAATAATATTATGCAAAATTCTGACTTCACAGAATCAATAGTTGAACAAGCTACACTTGCTTGGTTTGAAAGTATAGAATATAACATTTTATCAGCTTATGACATTGCCCCTAATGAACCAAATTCTGAAAGAATAAATTACACTGATGTGGTGCTAATTGGCCGCTTACGTTTAGCACTAGAAACAATTAACCGCCAAATTCCCGCCGACGCTATTGAAGAAACCATTCGCAAAATTACCCGCAGCGAAACCCCTAGCCTCTTTGAAAATAACCGCCGCTTCCATAAATTCCTCACCGATGGCGTAGATGTCGAATACCAGACATCAGAAAGAATTGTCTACGACCAAGTTAAAATCATCGACTTTACCAACCCGGATAATAATGACTGGCTAGTACTTAATCAATTTACTGTTATTGAAAATAAAAAAGAACGCCGCCCTGATGTAGTAGTATTCATCAATGGCTTACCTTTAGCTGTAATTGAACTTAAAAATCCAGCCACCGAAAACGCCACAATTAAAGGGGCATTTAACCAACTCCAAACCTATAAACAAGATATCCCTAGCTTATTTCCCTATAACGAAATATTAGTAGTTTCCGACGGTACAGAAGCCAGAGTCGGAACCCTTACTGCCGACTGGGAGAGGTTCATGCCTTGGCGCATGATTGATGAAAAAGGCATTGCTTCTAAAAAAACCTCCGAACTGGAAGTTTTAATTAAAGGCATCTTTGAAAAAAACCGCTTTCTCGATTTACTAAAACATTTCATTGTTTTTGAAGTAGACGGTAGCGACATTACAAAAAAAATGGCAGGCTACCACCAATTCCACGCAGTCAATAAAGCCATTGAACGTACTGTGATAGCCACATCACCCGAAGGTGATAAACGTGTAGGTGTTGTTTGGCACACTCAAGGTAGCGGTAAGAGTTTAACAATGGCATTCTACGCCGGAAAAATCATCCAGAATCCAGAAATGGCAAACCCAACTCTGGTTATTCTGACAGACCGCAACGATTTAGACGACCAATTATTTAACACCTTTGCTTACTGTTCTGACTTGCTGCGCCAGAAGCCAGTCCAAGCTCAAGATAGGGAAAACTTAACAGAACTGCTACAAGCGTCATCTGGTGGCGTTGTTTTTACCACTATTCAGAAATTCGCACCAGAACCAAGGCAACAATACCCCGAACTTTCTCCCCGTCGCAACATCGTTGTGATTGCAGATGAAGCACACCGTAGCCAATACGGTTTAGAAGCGCGTGTAGTCACAACTCAAGATGAAAGCGACACCTATATTGCTTATGGTTTTGCGAAACATTTAAGAGATGCTTTACCTAACGCCTCATTTATGGGCTTTACAGGAACTCCCATAAAATCAACTGATATTAATACAACAGCCATATTTGGTGACTATATTGATATTTACGATATCCAAAGAGCAGTTGAGGATGAAGCCACTGTCCGCATTTATTATGAAGGACGTATGGCGAGACTGGAACTGTCAGAATCAGAACGTCCTCACATTGATCCAGAATTTGAAGAAGTCACAGAAGGTGAGGAACAGTCAACCAGAGAACAGTTAAAAACCAAATGGGCAAGATTAGCAGCTTTGGTAGGTGCAGAAAAACGTATTGCCCTAGTTGCTCAAGACATCGTGGAACATTTTAAGCGTCGCCAACAAATTCTTGACGGTAAGGCAATGATAGTCTGCATGAGTCGTCAAATTTGTGTAGATTTGTACAATGCAATTATCGAAATTTGCCCAAATTGGCATCATCTCGACGACGACAAAGGAAAGCTGAAAGTTGTAATGACAGGTTCAGCCGCAGACCCTCTAGAATTTCAACCCCATATCCGCAATAAATCAAGACGTAAAGCACTAGCAAAGCGGTTTAAAAATGAACATGACCCGATGAAATTGGTAATTGTGCGGGATATGTGGCTAACAGGATTTGATGCTCCATGTTTGCACACTATCTACATTGATAAACCAATGCAAGGTCATGGTTTAATGCAAGCCATAGCCAGAGTTAACCGCGTCTTCAAAGACAAACCAGGCGGTTTAGTTGTGGACTACTTAGGCATTGCTGACCAACTAAGATCAGCATTGAGAGATTATACTGCTGACAGTCAAGGTCAAACAGGCATTCCTCAAGAACAAGCGATCGCTCTCATGCTAGCCAAGTACGAAAACGTCACAGCACTGTTAGACGGTTTCGACTATTCGCCGTTCTTTACAGGTACTCCATCTCAACGTGTCTCCACCATCCCCGCCGCAATGGATCATATTCTGGGATTGGAAGATGGACAACAGCAGTTTATCAAAGCTGTGAACGAATTAGCCAAAGCCTTTGCTTTGTGCAGTTCCAGTGATAATGCGATCGCAATTCGGGATGAAGTCGGTTTATTCCAAGCTATTCGTGCTGCTTTTGTCAAACACACTACAACTGGGGGTAAAAGTCCCGAAGATGTAGATACAGCAATTCGCCAAATTGTCTCTAACGCCGTTGTAAGTAATGAAGTGGTAGATATTTTTGCTGCTGCTGGGGTGAAAAATCCTGAGATTTCCATCCTCTCCGATAAATTTTTAGCAGATGTCCGCCAACTACCCCAGCGTCATCTAGCTTTAGAATTGCTACGGAAATTAATCAATGACGAAATCAAAACGCGATCGCATCGTAATTTAGTACAGTCCCGTTCCTTTGCCGAAATGCTAGAACAGACAATCAAAAGATACCAGAACCGCACCATCGAAACTGCCCAGGTGATGAGCGAATTAATCGAACTAGCAAAAGAAATCCGGGAAGCGACAAAGCGAGGCGAAAGCCTGGGATTATCTGAAGATGAACTAGCATTTTACGATGCCCTGGATTTAACTGATACCTCAGTCCAAGCATTAGGCGATGATACCCTCAAAGCGATCGCTCGTGACCTTGTAGATACAGTTCGCCGCAACGTTACCATAGACTGGACACAAAAAGAAAGCGTCAAAGCCAACCTGCGCCGCTTAGTCAAGCGCCTACTGCGGAAATACGGCTATCCACCCGAAAAGCAAGAGAAAGCGATGGTAACAGTCCTGCAACAGGCAGAGTTACTTTGTAAAGATTGGGCTGCATGAGGGGGAGAAAGTGCGATCGCACTCAGTGTAGAGAGTGGTTTACCTACAAGGAGTTTGTACAAGACAATGCTTTCTAATCTTTGGTAGTTTGGAGATTAGAAATTTAACACTTCCTTTAACCCTCCAAAATTACGGTAAATAAAAATGAATACATTACTTTTTCAAGTTCAACTTGAAATGCTCCATTTATGTCTGTTATGCAGCGAAAGTGAAGTCAAAGAAAGTGAAATCAAAGAAAGTGAAGTCAAAGAAATTGAACTCATCGTGCCATCAATAGCAAGTATGGCAGCACTACGCGGAGTTGCATTACATAAAAAATTCGGTGGGGGGAAAAATTTGACCTTAGCTGAAGCGATCGCACAAGAAAAACCTCTGACCCTTGAAGATATTGATAAGATGGTGGATTTTTTTGAGAAATTCAAACTAGACATGGACGATCCAGGGTGGTACAACCCTGAAAACCCTTCTGTAGGTTGGATTCGCTGGTCCCTCATGGGAGGACAGTCCGGTAAAAACTGGTCAATAGCCACCAAAAAGATGGTTGAAGAAGGTTTGAAAGATAAATCTATAAAAATAAAGACGCTGGAATAAATATACAGCAGAAAAAATACTAAAGCTTCCAGTTTTTCTAAGTAGTTCTATTTATTTGGCGATCGCAAGCAGGAACACTAGTATTAGTATAGTCGTGAACTCCGACTCTTCCCACAACCACAGCGACAAAAGGTGATAGACAGCGATACGCTTTCAACCCAATATATAATCGACGTACTCAGTAGACTACCTTTGGAGCCTCTAGAATACTGTCGGCGATGGGTTGAAGTACCTTCAGATGAACGTGGTTATCGCAAAGCTTGTGTTACGGCTCTAGCCGAGGCTACAGGCTTAAGTCCACGTACAGTTAATGACTGGGGCCCAAACTTTGAAAGGCGACCAGATCACGTTTTACACGTTCTCAGAATGGCGGATATGCTTAACCAGATCAGGAAAATAGTCTTACCACCTGATTATCCGCAAAAATAATTTAATCGGATTTTCCGACTAAAGTACTGGTATTGTGGGCAGAGATTTCTTAATCTGTAGACTGTTGTATTAGACTGCCGCTTGAGAACAACAGCATTTGCCTACACTTTTGAATCAACAAATTGAAAGTAGGCAATTGCCAATATAAAATCACTCAAGCCTTCATCTGGTACTTGCCCATCCATTACCAGCCAAGATTGCTTGTGAGACTTTCCCCTAGTCCAGAAGAGCAGAGGATTGATGCTATCCGTCAGCTGCCTTTGGAGCCGATGGAATATTGTCGTAGGTGGGTAGATATTGACCCAGCCAGAGGTTATCGTAAAGCTTGTATCAATGCTCTGGCACAAGCCACAGGGTTAAGTCCTCACACCATCAAAGACTGGGGAACCAACTTCGACAGACGACCCCATTACATTCCTTTCCTGCTGCGACAGGCTGATTTACTCAATCAATTTAAACAACTGGTTATCAGCCAACAAATAATTTTGCCTACCAACTTTCTTACTAACTAACTGTTCGTGATTTACGAGTAACTCGTGATAAAACCTCTTGCTCATACAGCTAGGGACGTTTTATTCTGTCCTACATCTGTATTCATTCGCGTGAAAATAAGTGACATCTTATCATCCTAAAGTTGCTCGTATTTCACAAAATAAAACTAATTTACCTGCGCTTGCAGCAGTATCTGAACAAAGGGCAGTAACTTCAGAACAGCAAATGCATTCTATCAGCACATTTGATATCACAAAATATCCTTTACTTGATATTTTAAAAGATATAAAAACTGGACGCATCCAACTGCCAGATTTTCAACGAGATTGGGTTTGGGATGATGCTCGTGTGCGCCGTCTACTTGCCAGCATCTCTCTTGCATACCCCATTGGTGCAGTCATGATGCTCCAGCAAAGTAACCAGCAAGTCCAATTCAAACCCCGCCTCATCGATAACGTTAAAGAGCCAAAGTACGATAAGCCCAACCTGTTAATTCTTGATGGTCAGCAACGCTTAACTACTTCATTTATGGTTTTGCTGTCGGAACAACCCGTTGTCATTAAAGACCAAAAAAGCCAAAAGCTGATAAAAAAATGGTACTACCTCGATATAGCCAAATCCCTTGACCATAACATCGACCGCCGCAGTGCTATTATTGCTTTCCCGGAATCAAAACAACTCCGAACATTTGGTGGTGAAATTATAGACTGTTCCACTCCAGAAAATGAGTATGAAGCAGGACTATTCCCATTATCAAAAATCTTCTTCTTTTCGGAATGGAGAAGTAAATATTCTAAATATTGGCAATATGATGCTCAAAAGCTCGAACTTATCGATACTTTAGAACTGGAGGTACTCAAGAAATTTGAGCATTATCAAATACCAGTAATCCAACTGCGGGACTCCTTACCCAAAGAAGCAGTCTGCCAAGTGTTTGAAGATACCAACACCTCCGGCTGTGACCTCAACTACTTCGATTTGATGAGTTCCAGCTATTGCGCCAATGACTTCAGCCTTAGAGACGATTGGAAACTGCGGGAAGCTCGTTTTCAGCAATTTAAAGTATTACGTTTAGTCCGTAACACTGACTTTGTGCAAGCCGTAACTTTAGTAGCTGGCTACGTGCGGAGAATGGAAGCCATTAACAAAGGCGGCAATTTAGACAAATTGCCTGGTGTATCTTGCGGTCGTGGAGATGTTTTAAAACTTTCCATTCCAGAATACTCTACCTGGGCTGATAAAGTTACCACAGGATTTGAGGAAGCAGCCAGATTCCTGCATGGGCAGAAAATTTTTGACGCAATGGATTTGGCTTATCCGATTCAACTAGTTGCCTTGGCGGCAATTTTGGCTGTTTTAGGAGAACGTTCTCGCTCTGTTAAGTCTCGTTCAATGCTGGAACGTTGGTTTTGGTGTGGGCTGTTCAGTGAGATGTATACGGGTTGGCACGAAACACGTACAGGACGAGATGTAGTAGAAATGCCACTATGGCTGCAAAAAGGGGGTTCACTCCCGTCTACAATCCAAGAAGCCAATTTCTTCCCAGAGCGGTTACTGACCGTAAGAAAGCGTTATGGTGCAGTTTACCAAGGTTTATCAGCCCTGCTGCGACTTTCTGGGGCAATTGATTTCATTACAGGCGAAGAAATCAATGATGTGCTTTATTTTGAAGAACAGATTGATTCTCACCACATCTTTCCCATCGCTTGGTGCAGAAAGCAAGGTATCGACCCTAAAAAATATAACTGCTTAGTCAACCGCACTCCTTTAAGTGCCAAAACAAACAAAAAGATTGGTAGTAAACCACCTTCAGCTTACCTTCAAGAGCTTGAGATGTCTGGCGTATCACCCCAAAGACTTGATCAAATATTGCGATCTCATGCCATAGATCCCGAAACTCTGCGACGAGATGACTTTGAGGGATTTTTCCAAGCACGGACAAAGGCATTGTTGGAGTTAATCGGCAAGGGAATGGGTAAGTGCTTATACATTGAGGCTTTAGAGGATTTAGGCGGAAAGCATCAAAACAGATTTATTAACAGACTGAATTCAGAAAGTTTATTCAAGAACTATTTGTAGTCATTACAACTTTGCTATAAGTCAAACTTAAGTGCAAACCAAAACAAAAGCCATGAGTAAGCCCTTTAATATTAATCGAGTGGAACATGAGTTGAAAGCAACACTGATTAGTAACGAGTCTCTGCCACCAATAGAAAAGGTTACTAGGGGCTGCAACGTTACTATACTATTGACCAATTTTGAAGCTGTGGAAAGAGATCGCTTTCCACAACTGTCCTGCTACTTTTCATTAGCAGCGGACTCTTTCTTTTTTAACCAATCCCTAATCGCCTCCTCCAAAGCTGCTGTCTGTGTGAACTCTAGACGAGCGCAAGCGATTTCAAAAGCAATTTTTAATTCTTTAGGAATTCTTCCCCGAACTTCTCTCGTTTCTTCTGCCATCTCCACATCATGCCTTGGTTCGGGGTTAATTGTTGCACAGCCTTTTAACAAAAGTACATTTGCGCTAAAAAGCTTTTATGCTATTGCGCTATTGCGCTTATAATAAAGATAGGTAGCAAAACCAGTCAAAGACTAAGAGAGCAACTTCCGTCAACGCCACACAACACACCATGAGCCTTATCACTATTCTCTGTCGCCTAGTTGCTGATAAAGCAACTCTTCGCTACCTGTGGGAACTGATGGCTGATAAAAACACGCCGCTTATTAATGAATTATTAGAACAGTTAGGACAACATCCTGATTTCGAGACTTGGTTAGAAAAAGGTGAAGTGCCTAAAAACACTATCCAAACAATATGCAACTCTCTCAAAATAGAAGACCGTTTTGCTGACCAGCCAGGTCGTTTTTACACATCAGCAGTTACTCTAGTTAAGGAAGTTTATAAGTCTTGGTTCGCCTTACAACAGCGACGACAGCGCCAAATAAAAGGAAAAGAACGCTGGCTAAATATGTTGAAAAGCGATATAGAATTACAGCAAGAAAGTCAGTGTAATTTAGATATTATTCGCGCCAAAGCTACTGAAATTTTGATTTCATTTGTTGCCAAATTTACCCAGGATAAAAATAAGCAATCCAAAATCAAAAAAGGCAATAAGACTAAAAAAAATAAAAAAGACTCTTCAAACACTACGCTTTTCAGTGGATTATTTGATATTTACGAAAAAACAGAAGACTGTTTATCTCGGTGCGCCCTTGCCTATCTGCTCAAAAATAAATGTCAGGTAAGTGAGGTTGATGAAGATCCCGAGCAATATGCTAAGAGTAGGCGTAAAAAAGAAATAGAAATTGAACGTTTAAGAAATCAAATCAACAGTCGGAAACCCAAGGGACGAGATTTAACAGGAGAAAAATGGCTAGAAACTTTGTCAGAGGCAGTTAATCAAGTCCCTCGGAATGAAGATGAAGCTAAATCTTGGCAAGCTATCCTCCTGAAAGGAAATAGCTATATACCATATCCTGTTGATTATGAAACTAATACAGACCTAACTTGGTTGACAAACGATAAAGGTCGTATCTTTGTCAAATTTAATGGGTTGAATAAACTAATAGATGAACCTAAATTTGAGGTTTATTGCGATTCTCGCCAGTTTCATTATTTTCAACGCTTCTGTCAAGACTGGCAAATTTGGCATGATGAGGATGAAACATATTCTTCTGGGCTATTTATTCTACGTTCTGCACGTCTACTCTGGCAGGAACAAAAGGGTACAAAGGAGCCGTGGGAAACTCACCACTTGATTCTTCAATGCTCTGTAGAAACACGTTTGTGGACACAAGAGGAAACAGAACTAGTTCGCCTTGAGAAAATCAACAAAGCTGAGAAAACCATTCAGAATATGGAACAAAAAGGTAATCTCAGTCAGACACAGCTACCTCGTCTAGAAAGGGAACGAACTCAGAGGCGCAAACTTAACAACCCTTTTCCTGGTCGTCCCAGTAAACCTCTGTATCAAGGAAAATCTCATATTTTGGTTGGTGTCAGTTTGGGTCTAGATAAACCAGCAACAGTTGCTGTGGTAGATGCTGCCAACAATAAAGTTCTGACTTATCGCAGCGTTAAACAACTACTCGGTGACAACTACAATCTTCTCAACCGCCAGCGACAGCAACAGCAACGTCTTTCACACGAACGTCACAAAGCGCAGAAACAAAATGCGCCAAACTCATCCGGAGAATCAGAGTTAGGGCAATATGTTGATAGATTACTGGCAGATGCGATTGTTGCGATCGCAAAAACTTACTTTGCTGGCAGTATTGTTCTACCCAAACTCCGCGATATGCGAGAAATCATTCAAAGCGAGGTTCAAACAAAAGCAGAGAAAAAAATTCCAGGTTACAAGGAAGGTCAACAAAACTATGCCAAAGATTATCGTATCAGCGTCCACCGTTGGAGCTACGGTCGATTAATCGAAAGTATTCAAACCCAAGCTGCAAAAAGTGGAATATATATCGAAAGCGGCTCACAGCCGATTAGAGACAGCCAACAGGAACAAGCCAGAGAATTAGCTTTGTTTGCTTATCAACAGCGCCAAGTTAAGGTGCTTTAGTTAAAACACTGAACCTTGAAAATATAATATAAGAATAATAGCGCCGCAGTTCATGTTCTTTAGAGCCAATGTACTGTGAAAAATCTGGGTTAGTTTGACGGTTGTCAGACCGTTTTGCTTTCTGACCCTGGTAGCTGCCCGCTTCTGATGCTGCTGTCGCAAGACAGGATAGGTGCGCTCCCTGCAATAAGAAGTAAAGCTTGAAAAAGTAATAGCCGTTGCTAGCAACGGTACGGGTTACCGCAGTGGTGGCTACTGAATCACCCCCTTCGTCGGGGGAACCCTCCTAAATATTTTTTTGGCATGTCGAAGCAAGGGTGAAAACCCCAGACCTCCTGCCAAAAAATAAAACCTTTGTCCAGACTTAGTTTCAGTCTTTTAGACACGAAGATAAGCTCTAGTTAGAGGAACGAAAAGCCATTTATGTACTTGCGCTGCCAAATTTAAGTTTGGAAGCCTGTACTGATAAGGGTATAGACGGGTCGAGTTTCAACAACCATCCCGGCTAGGGGTGGGTTGAAAGGAAGCCAAGCATCCACATGCCAAAAAAAGTTACTCGAAGTTTCAACAACCATCCCGGCTAGGGGTGGGTTGAAAGAGTCGGGCGTATATTGGAATATTTTGATATAGTTCGGTTTCAACAACCATCCCGGCTAGGGGTGGGTTGAAAGAATTTTGGGCATCTCGTGATGGGAAAATCGAAATTTATGTTTCAACAACCATCCCGGCTAGGGGTAGGTTGAAAAAATAAGCAATAAAAACTATGTACTCCGCACTAACCAGATTTTAAAATGGTTAAAGAGTATAACTAAGTTATTAGGAGGGTTGAAAGGAGTGCTGCGATCGAACAAATGTCAGCGAAAAATAATTTCCTTGTGGTAAGTTTGACAGCTAATGATGGAATAAGACGACATTAATTTGCGAAAACCTAATATACTAAAATTAGTGACACAAACTTACAAAATCGACCTTAATTTGCAAAAAGCGACATTAATTTGCGAACACCGACATATAATGTGCGAATGTACAGTACACATGGAGAATAACGGATTCGAACCGATGACCTCTGCGGTGCGATCGCAGCACTCTACCAACTGAGCTAATTCCCCTTAATCAGTGCTGAGTTATGAGTGCTGAGTCCTGAGTTATGAGAAATATCACTCTTGAGATCAATACTCTTTCACCATCACCATTGACTATTTTAGCATTCAGTTACCGATGGTTGAGGCTGTTTTTGGGAATAAACTTTTTGCACCCGTTCGAGTTCCAAATCACTGAGATAATCAACAGTCCAGTTACAGCAGCGCTGGAGCATGTGGAATGGGTAAGTATTCGCTACACCAACAACTTGCATTTGCGATCGCTTCGCGGCTTCAATACCTGCTGGAGTATCTTCAATTGCCAGACACTCGTATGGTTGAAGATTCAATTCAGGATATTCTTTATTTAGGCGTTTTACTGCTAGCAGATAACCATCGGGTTCTGGTTTACTGGTGGTGATGTCATCACCTGCGACAATAATTTTAAAATGTTCAGCTAGTTTAGCGCGATTGAGTACCAGTTCTATTTCTTGGCGAATCGCGCCACTGACTAATCCTAGTTTCAGATTGTGCGATCGCACCTGAAATATTAAGTCTTCTACACCTGGATATAAAGGCAGTTTCTTTATTTTCTCTAATTCCACCGTATAAGCTTGGGCTTTGCGGTATAGCAACTGAGTTAAATAGGTTTCATTGGCTACTCTACCACGATTAGCGAGTAGTTGCCCAAAACAAGCGCGATCGCTGCGTCCTAAAGAAGCTTGACGCTCGCTTACCTTTTGGGGTTGGAGATTTTCTTGAATGAGAATCTCATCGATCAGTTGCAGGTGGATTGGCTCATCGTTAATGATGACACCATTAAAATCAAAGAGAACTGCCTTTAAACTCATGCCATTATGCCAAACGCTGGAGAACCAAGTCCCTCCAAATCATTATTATCTACTGATGTGGGAGTATAATGACGGACATTTTCGGTTGCTATTGGTTTTATGCCGCTAGTTACCTGATTTATCCACCATACATCCTGCGATCGCACTGCTTCAAATCCGGCTGCACCCATATTCGCTTCTGTACTACTAGCAGCATACTCACGAATATATGGCTCCTCAAAAACATCATTGAGCCATTCTAACTGACGCAGAGTCTTCTGATTCCCATCTAGAATTAATACTTGTCCTCCAGTTACCAGCAACCGGAAGCTTTCCCGCAAAATTCCTAGTGACACTGCATCTGGTGTTTCGTGGAATAGCAAAGAAGCTGTTACTAAGTCAAATGTTGCATCCCTCAAACCAGTTTTTTCAGCATTTCCGTGTCGCCAGACTATTTCCAAGCCAGCATTTCTAGCTTTATCTTCCGCCCTTACCAGCATATAAGGTGATAAATCCAAACCAATAACTTCCGCTTCAGGGAAAGCCTGCTTTAACATTAAAGTAGTGGAACCAGTACCGCAACCTAAATCGAGTATGCGCCGTGGTTTCACTTGGACGGCATCAACTAAAGCTTGACGGACAATACCTTCATTAGGCGGTAGAACGTATTGAGTAACCGGATCGTAAGTAACTGCTGCATCGGAATTGAGATATCCGCCAGCAATACCATGAAAGTTTTGATTACTGTAGTACGACGGAATTATGACATCATCTCGTCGATAGCGATCGCTCTCTTTTTCCCAATTAATACTATCAGCGTAACGCCGTAACCCATCTTCATCAATCAAAAGACGCACTACAGGGGATAAAAAACGTTCCCAGATTGTATCTTGACGCACTGCCATATTGTGTCGGAAGTTTAAGGAGCTATTTAAACACAGTGATTTTCTTTACAAATTTTAATACATTGGGAAAATATTTGCTTTCTCCCTGTGGTGATAGATTGACCCTTGTAATCAATTTTGTTACATTTGTAGTATAAAGATGTAACTCCTAAAAGTAGTTCTTCAGCTTCACGAAAATTCAGGGAGCTAAATGAAAGACAATACAACATATAAATTGCTACAACTAACTAGGTAATGGGTTATATGTCATACCGATAAGTGTCACTGCCCTATACCAAATCCCTACGGGTTCAGCAGTTGCTCATGGGGGAAACCCCTAAGACCGCACTGCCTCACCAAAATCTAAAATTTAAAATCCAAAATAGAAAAAATTATGCCCTACGAAAAATTAGAAATTACCACACCAGCACCCGTCTTATCTTGGGCAAATCACTCTTTGGGCCCAGAAGAAACCAAGATGGCCAAGAATGTGGCATCATTACCATTTGTATTTAAACACGTGGCATTAATGCCAGATGTTCACTTAGGAAAAGGTGCTTTAGTGGGTTCTGTAATTGCAACCAAAGAGGCAATTATTCCAGCTGCTGTCGGTGTGGATATTGGTTGCGGTATGAGCGCGATCAAAACAGCATTTACCGCCGAACAACTAGAAGGTAAACTAAAGAAAATCCGCCTGGATATTGAAGCAGCAATTCCGACTGGATTCAACGAAAACAAAGACGTTGAAAAATCCGTCAGCAATTGGCAACACTGGGATGATTTTAAAGACTTGCATCGTGGTGTGCAAGACCTACAAGGTAAAGCAATGAAACAGATGGGTTCTCTGGGTGGAGGAAATCACTTTATTGAAGTGTGCCTCGATACAGAGAATCAAGTTTGGCTAATGCTGCATTCTGGTTCGCGTAACATTGGCAATAAACTCGCCCAGTGTCATATTCACACAGCTAGAGAATTAGCAAAAATGGCAGGTAATAAATTGCCTGACCCAGATTTGGCTCACTTTGTCGCTGGTACGCCAGAATTCAAGGCATATTGGCACGATTTACAATGGTCACAAAACTATGCGCGTGTCAACCGCGATGTGATGATGGCGCGTTTTAAGCACATAGTTGAGAAGTATTTAGCAGGTGGGAAGGCAACTAAACCTTTATTGCAGGTTAATTGTCATCACAATTACGCCGAAAAAGAAGTGCATTTTGATAAGGATGTATACGTTACTCGTAAGGGTGCAGTCCGCGCCCAAACTGAAGATTATGGGATTATTCCTGGTTCGATGGGGGCGAAATCTTTCATCGTGAAGGGTAAAGGTAATGCTCATAGTTTTTGTTCTTGCTCTCACGGTGCAGGGCGTTTGTTGTCTAGAAATAAGGCAAAAAATGTCTATACACTTGATGATTTAATTGAGCAAACAAATGGCGTTGAATGCCGCAAAGATGAGGGTGTGTTAGATGAAATTCCTGGTGCTTACAAGCCAATAGAGCAAGTTATGGCAAATCAAGCGGATTTGGTTGAGGTTGTAGCGACTCTCAAGCAAGTTCTTTGTGTGAAGGGATAAGTTTGTTGGGTGGGTAATACCCACCTTTTTTATTTTTTTAAACGCAGAGGTACTCTGAGGAATAAATGATTGTTTTAAGTGAATCGATTGAACAAATAGAGCTATCTGCTAGCGCTAACGAAAATAAATTAATGACCGAGGCTGCCCAATTATTAGGGTGCAAAGTCTACGAGCTAGGTACGAAAATCTAACTTTTTTTATAACTGATAGAAAGGTTTAGAGCAAACTCTAATTTTCTATTGTATTTAGCCAATTCATCAAATCAGCTTCACTGACAAAATCTAGTAATACTTCACCTAAGTCCTCTAACTGAGCCAAGGACAACTCTTGCAACCGAGATTGTAACTGAGAATTAATTGAACCAAGCCGACGAGTTAATAGACGCATCACTAGCCGTAGTTCTGATTGTCTTCCTTGTTCAATACCTTGTTCAATACCTTGTTCAATACCTTGTTCAATACCTCGTTGTCTACCTTCTTGCAGTCCTTCTTCAAGAATTTCTTGATAAATCGCAGATTCTCTCATATCTTCTCTCCTCAAAAACTGACGAATTAGTTCTGGCTCGAATACTAACCCTGCTAAAAGTTGGGTACATACCGAGATACTCTGTTTGGTGGCTTCTTCTTCAATCATACTCACCTGAACTGCTACCTGTTGGAGTAGACTTTGAGGAGAATCTGTTCGCGCCAAAGTTGCTAGAGGTAATAAACCAGGAAATAACAATAAAGGTTCTGGATCTTGTTCCCAAATTCGGATGACGCGGTAACGGTGGGTAGTATTGCGGGCAGTAAATTGATCTATAAAGACAGCTTCTGAAGTTGTCGGTTTAAGAAAAATCACTATCTGCTCAATATCGCAATTGTATTGTCGATATAGTCGCACCCAATAGTCCAACATCCGCAGTGGCAAGGGTGGAGTTGATGCTGGTAAGGTTTGAAACTCTAAATGCAGTATTTGATTAGCAGTTTGCAAAAATGTTACTGAATCGGCACGAATTGGCTCTTGATTTAATTCTGTTTTGAGAATCTGGATATCCGTTGCTTCAGATGCGAGTAAGTAGCGGATAAAATCTTCTGGATACTCCTCAACCAGATATTTCAGGGTGTTGTCGTATGTCACTTTGATATCAGTTTGGACATAAACTCATGTAGAGACGTAATATCGCCACATAGTTTGTCCATAAAAAATTTAAGTGTAAGTATTGTTTCTTGTTAGCGCTACTCTACGAAAAACTGCTGCTCGCTGATAGCGCTAACATTTAAATTTGGTGTTTTTTCAAAACTACATTGTCAAAGATTGAGGATTTGTCTCAATCAATTTTGCTAAATCTTGCAAGAACGCCGCAGCATGGGCACCGTAAATAATCCGGTGATCAGAAGTAATATTGACTTGCATTTGTTGTCGCAGGCCAAATAAACCGTCAGGTGTTGCTACCACTTGCGGACGGGATGCCCCGATCGCTAAAATTGAACCTTGTCCAGGCGGCAAAATCGCATCAAATTTATCTACGCCAAACATCCCCAAATTGGACAGGGTGAAAGTACCACTGTTGTATTCTTGAGGCTGTAGTTGTTTTGTCCTCGCACGTTCTACCAAAGATTTCCAAGTACGCGATAGAGAATATATATCCACTGCGTCTGCATTTTGCAGCACAGGTGTAATTAATCCGCCATCATCCATTGCTACTGCGACAGAAATGTTGATATCAGAATGATAAACAATACCCTGGTCTGAGTAGCTAGCATTTAACAATGGGTGTTTTTGCAATGTCACTGCTACAGCTTTCGCCAGTAGCGCTGTCATTGTCACGCCTTTGGATTTAATTTGTTTATAAAGTTTGTCTAACCCATCAGTGGTAATTGTATAACCGACACGGAAGACGGGCACGGATATGGTAGCTACCATGTTCCGCACTACGGCATTTTGAAAGGTAGTTAAAGGTACGGTTTGACCAGGAACAGCCGCCGCTACGGGTGCGGATGCCGGTGTCCGAGGCGCTGGGGAGGCAACTGGGGTGCTGGTTGGTACGGGTGCTGGTGGAGCAACTGGGGTGGGTTGCTTGCCTTTGTTAGACAATGCTTCTACATCTTCGGCGACAATGCGCCCGTGGGGGCCACTGCCTTGGAGTGTAGTTAAATCAACTTTGAATTCTTTGGCTAACTTACGGGCACGAGGTGAAGCTACAAGCCTTCCTTCTTTGTGGTTAGACCCGTTTTGAGACGCTAAGGCAGGTGTTGCAACTGAGGCTGTGGCGGCAACTGGTTCCGGGGAAGAGGTAGTAGTAGCAGCCGCACCGCCAGAATTGGCAAGAGATTTCGCCTGTTCAATTTCAGCTTCCGTTTCGGCGATGAAGGCGATCGCAGATCCTACCGGGGCAGTTTCACCAGCTTCAACTATGATATGGGCAAGAAATCCCTCATAAAAGGTTTCTACATCCATATCTGCCTTATCTGACTCTACAACCACCACTGTTTCGCCTTTTTCCACTTTGTCCCCAGGCGATTTCACCCAGGAAACGATTTTGCCTTCTGTCATGGTGGAACTCAGCGCCGGCATAAATACTTCGTGAATGCTCATAGGGTGGTTTGGAAATCAATGGTTTATGGACTTTAACAGTTTTTGTCAGATCGAATTGTATCTTGATGGGAGAGTTTTAGACTGTTTATATTTTAAGTTGGGCATTGGGAATTGGGCATAGTAGTTCCAAGTTCTAAGTTCCGAGTAAAGAAGTAAAATTCCTCACTCAGCATGGGCTAAATGCCCCGCTACCGCTAACAGCACTCAGCACTCCTCAAGGGCATTGGCTATTCACTAATGACTCTAGGAACCTAAATATAGCTTAGAAGTCTATAATACAGAGCTATCTTCAATGGCAAGCCAATATCTCGATCTCGTTTTAGTCATTGACTTGCAAAAACCACCACGAGTTTCTCACAGATTAAATGGGATTGCTATTTAATATTCCTCATAACCACTACTTAAGATACAAGAGTTTCTCACGGATAGAGGATATGGGATGTAGTTCAATTTAGAATTCAAAATTGGTAATAAACCTATTTGAAATTCCTGTTTACTTTTATGTCGGCAAAGCTGAAATTCTTTTTGATTGTGATATTAAGTATCTCTACTACGGTTGGTGCTGGAGTTTATATTATCCAGCACCAACAATCTGCACCGATTGTTGAGACTAGTGATGAGCAAACCCAGCAGATGGGAGCAATACATCAGTCTCAGGAAGTTGCAGCATTCTCAGAGCGTTCCGATTATCAAACTATACCTTTAGAAAAACTTAACTCATCTCTCCAAGGCAGTAATCCTACTACCCTCGCCCTGAATGCCTTTGAGGAGATAGCAGTGGGAGGATCGCGAAAGATAGAGGTAGTTTATCCCCAACCAAATCAGGCGTTAGTGACAATTACACAAATCAAGCGGGGTAATAATTCAGTTGGGACGGTTAAATATCGAGCAAAGATGACAACCTTTGGGCGATCGCTTTTTATTAGCTCACCTCCAGTGTGGCAAATTGTTTGGGCTGGCTCCCAGGTGGAATGTTGGGCTGGGAGCCGCTCTCAAACTAAGTTAAATCACATCTGTGATTAGTCATTAGTCATTGGTCACAAAATAAATGACAAAGGACAAATGACAAATGACAAATTTAAATGTCGCCGCGAATTTCTTCTACAACGCCATCGCGCAGAACGATTTCAACTTGCATTTTGCTAATCAGGTTATCACCGATTTCTACCCGGAAAAAGCCTTCCATTTGGAATTGGTTGACTTCCTGATCTTGCTGGAGAAACTGCACTTGCTGAAGATTTTGCAGCAACTGATTTTTTTGCTCCAAAAATTCACTTTTCTTTTGATTGACTTGGAGTTGGATATTGTCAATTTGTTGGAGGGTCTGGGGGCCAGGTGGTTGCAGACTCTGCTTTTGAATTGCCGCGATCGCTCTTTGTCCTTCAACGTCTAGCTGTTGCAGTTGCTGATCGAGTTGATTGATTTGCGTTTGCAGCTGCTGTTGTACTTCCTCTTTCCAGAGGGGAGTCACAATGACTTTGACGTTAACGACGCGTTTCAGAAGCAAATTAGATTTGGAGACATCCATAAATATTTCACGTTCACTCTTTACAGTTAGCAGGTGGAATGATCAGGCAAACATGCCGTCAATAATATCGCGATAGCGTTCCGTGACGACATGTCGGCGAACTTTTAGTGTTTGTGTCATCAAGCCATTTTCGATGGAAAACGGTTCCAGGATGAGTTTAAACGTTCCGATGCGGTCATCCGGTCGATAGCCTGGACGATTTTGGACTTCCCGATTCAATTCTTGGCGAAATAAATCCTGGATCATTCTACTCTCGAAGTCAATTTTTTGACTATCTGAGGAAGTCACCTGATTGCCCAGCGTATCCAGCGTTAGATTCTGACTTGCTGCCCATTTTTCTAAGGCTTCGACGTTGGGGACAATTAAGGCTCCCAGGCTGCGCTGATCTTGGCCGATGAGCATAATTTGATCGATGTATGGCGATCGCAAACACGCATCTTCGATCGGCTGTGGCTCGATGTTTTCCCCGTTAGTCAATACAATGGTATCCTTCGCCCTACCAGTCAGTACTAAGTCGTCTTGTGGTGTCAGCCAACCCAAATCGCCGCTATCAAACCAACCTTCCGCATCAATTGCTTTCGCTGTCGCTTCGGGATTTTGGTAATAGCCTTGCATAATTTGCGGCCCTCTCAACAATACTAAGCCTCGCTTTTCTATTGGTAAAGGCGATTTTGTCTCAGGATCGACGATTTTAGCTTCTGTTGCCGGAAGTGGTTGCCCTGATGCGCCAATCAAATTTCGCCAAGGACGCCGTACATGGGTGACAGGAGAAGTTTCTGTCAAGCCATAGCCTTGCAAAATCTGCACACCAATAATTTCAAAGAAATTATCTATGTGTCTGGGAAGCGCACCACCACCGCTAATCATCTGCTTAACTTGTCCCCCTGTGGCTTCCCGAACTTTGGCGTAAACCAGTCGTTCTCCCAAGGCATGGAGGGGTAATAAAGCTGATGCTTGGATCTTAGCTGTTAATCGTTCGGCGGCTGAAGCATGAAGATTATTTAAATCCAATCCCTGAGCAACTCGCCGCGCTTTAATATATTTTTCGCTAATGCCCAATAAAAATTTAATTAGGCGTTGCTTTTTGGCTGGTTGTTCGCGAAACTGCTTTTGCACTCCTTCATAAATCGATTCCCACAGACGGGGTACACCCACCATGTAGTTGGGTTTAAATTGTCTCAAATCCCCTTTTACAGAGCGCAAGTTGGTATAAACTTGCGTACAACCTTGAGATAGTAGGTAATATTCAACAGTTCGTTCATAGCTGTGCCACGAAGGCAAAATACTGAGAACTATATCGCCTGCATTTGGTTGCAATACTGTGCCAAAGGTTGTCACTTGGTGCATCAAGTTACTATAAGACAGCATTACACCCTTGGGTTTACCTGTGGTGCCAGAGGTATAAATTAGGGTTGCTAAAGCCTCACGATTTTGCTTGACTGGCACAAAATTATGGCTTTTCCCAATTTCGAGCAACTGCGAAAAGTTGAGTAACTTTAGGGTTTCGCCTGTTGGTGGTGCTTCATCGGAAAGTAAGATGACCACTTGAATTGGTAAATCGTTGAGGCGATCTTGTAGTTTTTTAAGTGTTTTTAAATCCTCAACGACGATCGCTGTACTACCGCTATTAGCGATGATAAACAACAGTTCTTCTTTTTCGGCTTGGGAGCTACGAACCGCATCAACGCCTCCAGCAGTCATTATGCCTTGATCGGCAATAAACCAGCGAGGACTATTGTCAGAAATTAAGGAAATGCGATCGCCTACTTTTACTCCCAACGCCTGTAACCCAGCAGCAAATAGTTGCATTTGCTCTGCCAACTGGGTATAAGTAATCGCTACTTCTGGTTTAGCGTGAGGGTTGCGGAGGGCAACAATATCACCAAATCGTTGAGCTGCCAATGGCCAAATTTCTGGTAGCGATTCCACATTTGTGTAATCTACCAAGCGCTTTAATGCTTGCCGTTCTTGCTCACTGATGTTAGATAAAAAAGAAGACGCGGTTTGGGTTTTTGACATAACACCTTACCTAAAGATTTTAAACTGATCGTTTTCCAGCTTATTTTGTTATTACGCTACAATATCCATCCTTATTATCCACATACCCTTCTGTGTATGATAATTCCAGGAATTCCACGTTTATATTTACAAAAATTTATGTTAAAGTTAATTTACATAGAGTGCAAGCAATGGATTGTGTTTGCATCTAAGAACAGCAATCGCCTATGTTTCACAGGAGATGATTACCTATGAATTTTATAGACGCCATCATGCTAACGCTGCTCAATATTGCTGCTTGCATAGCGTTACCGAAGCTTTTAGCTATCCTTTTGGCTGATAAAACCAAACTTACTGAAACATTGGCAAATGGCTCCAAATTACAAACAGCCAAAATTCAACTTACAAGTTTCCCTTATTGTACAGTTTACCCAGTAACAGGTAGTCAATACTGCAAATTCAGTCCTGATTTTTGCGCCAAGTGTTCTCCAAATTGATGGACTATTAGTCTGTAAATTATATTTTAAAATTTAGGTGAGGTAGTTTATTTACCTCACCTAAATTTTGTTAAGGAGTTAGTTTACAAGGTCGCTGATACTTTAAGTAAGATGCCCTAGTGCTCTTTTATCCTTCTAAATAGAGAAAAAGAACATTCTGTAACTTGTATATAAGTTGGCTAAAATTTTTCTTTGATTATAGTGATAAAAAAACGACAGAAGAGTTACGCTTAATTAAATATAGTTACCTAACTAAGTCCTAACTAATGATACGGACATGATCTCACTTGAATTTTTCAAATTTTGGTAAATATACAACGAAGAAATTGTATTTAAATCTATTTCTTTAGGCTCATATTCATTAGTATTTTTAAACAAGACTGTAAATGCACCAGCACCTAATCTATCTTGAGGAAATATCCGATAACAAGGTATTGTCATTAAATGCGATTGATATTTGGCTAAATTAGTAATTTCTATCGCTTCAAACTGGGGAAACCGTTCTAAAAACCATTCACAAACCTGCTCATTTTCTTCTGGTGAATATGTGCAAGTCATATAAGCAAGATAACCTTGCGGTGAGACGATTTTAGCAGAGTTAGCTATAATGCGCTTTTGTCGATTTGCGCTCTTATTAATAGCAGTTGGGTGAAAACATCCAGGTGCTTTTTCACCTTTGGCAAGTAAAGATTGTCCAGTACACGGAGCATCTACTATGACTAGATTGCTAGAGCCAGTAAACATTTCGGCAAAAATACTGGAATCTCGATTAACCACTGCACTAGGGCTAACCTGGCAACGCTTCAAATTAGAAATTAGCATTCCCAGACGTTTGCCAATTACTTCGTTACTGATGAGCAATTCAGGTTTTAAAGCTCTCCAAGCAAAGATACTTTTACCTCCTGGTGCGGCACACATATCAAAAACTAAACGCACTGACTCAGGAATAGCTAACAAAGTACTAGCTGCAAACACCGAAGAAAAATCTAAACAATAGAAATATCCTTTTTCATGCAAGGGATGCTTACCAGGTTTTTCTCCCAGTGATAAGCGGTCTATAAATTGTGGTTGCCAAACTGTTGGTGTTTCCACTGCCATAGGCGCAATATCTGGTTTTTGTTGACACCAAAGAATACTAGGTGAAAAAGGCTGAGGATTCATTAAAGCCTCAATAAACTTTTCTTGATCGTCTACATTGGCGAACAAACGCCGTGAGACTTTAAGTAATAAATTAGAAGGTTTTTCCATCAAGATTATCAATTATAAATTAATAGAAGTACGTTGTATCTAAATCAAAATCAAACTGTTACACAAGAACAATGTAATTAAGGCTTTTGGCTTCATACTCAAAATATAATGACCGCCATTGGGATCGCAATGGCCAAGCTACCCCACTGCACCGGAGAAGGTCATGATCTTAGATAGTTTTCAGGAAAAATTACGCAAACAAGCACAATTATGGAGGGATGAAGGATTAATTAGTTCTTCGCAGTATGAGCAGATAGCAGAACGTTATCAATTTAAAAACTTGGAAGCTGCTGCACGCGATCGCAATAAAGCAATCGCGATCGCTATCGGTAGCATCCTTTTATGCTTAGGCATAATTACCTTTGTATCAGGAAACTGGCAGGGGGGATCGCGAGAAGTCAAAATTATTCTGATGATGAGTTTGTTTTTTGCGATCGCCATCACCGGATTTTACAGATGGAGGCCACCTGAAGGAAAGAAGCCAGAACGAAGCAAACGCCTACTAGGAGAGGGGTTGCTAATTTTAAGCGCCTTCATCTTCGGTGCAAATTTACTGCTGATGGCCCAGATGTTCAATATTGTCGGTTCAGTTTCCCAACTGTTTCTCGCTTGGGGATTCGGTGTTGTGGTCATGGCCTTCAGTTTGTCCTTAAATTCTTTAGGAATTCTGTCAATTATCCTTGTGGAAATCGGCTACTGGACTGGACTAGAAGACTTATGGTACGCTTCAGGGGAGCTAACTTGGTCGCGGTTAGTAGTGCAGCATCTGCCTTTGTTGGCATGGCTGGTATTTGTACCTTTAGCATACTTCTGTCGATCCCGTTGGATTTTTGGTCTAGCAGCCTTTGTTTTTGCTAGTTCCTTACAAGCTAACCTTAATCCACTGCCACTGCTGAATTATGCTGATATAGCTCCTTGGGTGGCGTCTTTTGCTTTTACACTGCCACCTGCATTATTCTGGAGTTATGATGATTTACTCTTTCCAACCATAAATTACAGGTTGTTTCAATATCTAGCCCGTAATTTAGCGTTAGTAAGCTTCGGCGTTGTCTTTTACGTTCTGTCTTTTCGTTGGGTCTGGGAATCTCCAGATTATAGTTATAATCAGCCAACGAATTTGACAAACTTATTCGAGTCTCTGCCGATTATCGATTTGGGGATTCTCAGCGGCTTGGCGGTATTGCAATGGTTGTTTCTACTGCGCCAAAGAAATAACCCTCCGCGCCGCGAAGTAATTTTCACAACTGCTGTCATTAGTACATTTCTTGTCTTTATTGCAATAGTACCTTTTTGGCATCAAACTATCAGCCGGATTGATGAACTTGGCATTTTTATTTTCAATGTACTTCTTGCAACATTAGCCTGGGGACTAATTCAAGAAGGATTGAAATTAAGCAACAGAAGTTCCTTTTGGGGCGGTATGCTGTTAGTAACACTGCAAATTATCAGTCGCGTGCAGGAGTACGACACCGACTTACTTTTTAAGTCGCTAGTCTATGTCCTGTGCGGTTCTGCTTTAATTAGCGCTGGACTCTGGTTTGAACGCCGCCTACCTGGTGGTAGTACAAGTCAAAAGTAGGGCAAAAGATGAAAGAATTCAGGAGTCAGAATTCAGGAATTGAATAATTCCTAACTCTTAACTCCTAACTCCTAACTAAAAATCTCTGTGCGTCAAAGTTTTTAAAGTTTCTCTGCGTTAGTCCTAATCTCGTTACTTTTAACCTCCTCAAGACCTCTGCTTTTTAGGACTACGCTCATGACTAATACTTCTTCTGAATCTAAGAATAAACCCTTGTCTCCTGAAGCCGAATTTTCCAGTAAGGTGACTTTTCGGGATTACTTGATTGCTACTGAACAAAAATCGAATAAGCCCTTACCTTTTTGGCGGTTACTTGCTCCCCTGGCGCTGCAAACAGGGCTAATTATGGCAGTACCAGCCCAAGCAGTTTATACAGATGTGACAGGTAAGACGGTGATTTTGCAAACCGTACCTGTAGACCCTAACAATGCGATAGAAGGTAACACCTTAGCCTTAGATTACAACATCTCCCGTACCTCAAATTTGAGCAGATTGCCTGGTTGGCAAACATTAGTCAGCAGAGGTCGTGGAAGTGGCAGAAGATTGCCTGAAGGAACCAATATTTACGTGACTTTGCAAGAGCAATTATCTACCGATCGCGGTGTTCCGAGAGCTTGGAGACCATTACGAGTAAGTAGCGATCGCCCCACAACTCTTAGAGCCAATCAGGCAGCCTTAAAAGGTGTTTATCAGGATGGTTCCGTTAACTACGGCTTAGAAACATATTACATCCCAGAAAACCAACGGCAGCAGATTCGGAACGACTTACAAGCCCAACGCGCCCGCCGAGGACAAGTACCACCTATTGTGGTCAAGGCGAAAGTAGATCCACAAGGAAAGGCTGTGCCAGTTAGTATGTGGGTGCGCGATCGCAACTATCGTTTTTAAGCTGTTAGGCAAATAAAGAGTGCATATTTACACCACGCCAGTTTGGTCTTTGAAATTCTGAGCGCCGACTTCCGACGCTCAGAGTTTTCTGTTTTTCATTAGACATTTCGTGAAAAAGAATATAGAGACGTAGTAATGCTACGTCTCTACAAAGATTCTAGATAAAGCATATTTAATTTCACCAGATATCTTATATATCGCCTACATTTAGAAGTTGTTTTAAAAGTGTTTGGCTGTAATTTTAATCACATTTTTACCCCCCTTAATTCCCCCTGATTAAGGGGGAAAACAATAAAATCCGGTTCCCTCCCCTTTATAAGGGGAGGGTTAGGGTGGGGTAAACAAATATTTGATACACTACTACAGACTTTTCAAACATCCTCTTAGAATGAAATAGCCCTGGATTAGAGCAATTCCAGCAACAATTACAGGTAACAATGGCACGTTATCGAGTTGGTGATGGAACTGGTGGCGCAATGATATCACCTGCTACCTCATGTGTCCAAGACGCAAGCCAAGCACTTTATGCTGCGATACTGGCAATTAAAAACCAAGTTGCTACAACTCCTCAAATTCAAACTTGGATACGCGCCAACCCCAATCACCCGCAAACATTACGCTTTCAGCAGCTAGTTGAATTAGGTCAATCTTTGGAACAACAATTAGCACCCTTAGGTATAGTTCGCGCTGATTGGCAAAGTCAAGCAGGTATACTCGCAGGTACGGGTAGAGGAAAAACGACAAAACCATTTCAAGATCGTAGTATTTGGGCTGGTTTGACAACATGGCGAACAATAATGCCTAGACTTGCACATGACGACCTAGCCGCAATATTTTTAAAACATGGCGCAACTATGCAAGTATTGCGAACTAATCAAGTTGGTGGTTGGGAATCTAATATTACACCCATTGCCCCAACAGCACTTTTAGGACAAATTAAGATTCCTTTTACCAATATTTCACCACTTTCAATTCTTTTAAACCGCACTTTAGCGTCCTTAGTAGTTCCGAGGTTCAAAGATTGGTTAGTTATTGTTGTACTGTTGATAATTTATAGTATTCTTGCTCTACCTTATGGTTGGAAATTTGGATTTTTACAGATAGAACTTTGGTCTGCAAATTGGACTAATAAATGCTTGTTAATATTACGTTGCTTATTTTTACCTGCAATTGTGGAAGAACTCTTTTTTCGCGTTTTTTTGCTTCCTCATCCTAGCGAAATTACCAGTTGGTTCCAATGGTCTTTGTGGGCAATAGTGAGTTTAGTATTATTTATTTTGTATCATCCCTTGAATGCTAAAACATTTTTTAAAGCTGGAATTACTACATTTTTTAATCGCGTTTTTCTTGTTTTAGCGGCATTTTTGGGAATTATCTGTACTGTTGCATATACCCTCACAGGATCTTTATTTGCGATCGTATTAATTCACTGGATTGTTGTAGTAGTTTGGTTAATTGTTTTTGGAAGAATCAGAAAATTAGATAATCAAAAAATTCAGAATGCTAAGGTTTAAGGAGGCAGGGGGCAGGAGGTAGGAGAATAATGCTTGCTTAAGGCTAAAAATTGATGCCTTTATTTAGCACTACTAAATCTAGAACAACCTTCCTCAGCCCCCTTTTTATAGCAACCGCAGAACTTTTTATTAGCGATCGCACTACAACTAGTATTGAGCAACACACTGCTAAGGCACAATCAACACTGGGCAAGGGGAAAGGTTAATCACACGAGTGGTAACGCTATCATCCGCTCCCTCTTCAGTCAAACCTAGCCCCCGACAGCCCATGATAATTAAATCTGCCCCAATTTCATCAGCGACATCGCAGATCGTAAAAGCTGGTTTGCCTTGCCTTTCTATGGTTTCAGATTGAATTCCTTGCCCAGAAAATAAAGATTGGGCATTTTCCAGCAGTTTCGCAACTACCTCTGGCGACACCATCGGATCGTCGGCGCTAGGTGCGTCTGGAGGCGCTTCTTCTACCACAGACAGCAGCACCAAGCGACTGCTGTACTTTTTGACTACGTTGGTAACAACATCAGCAGCTTCCCGCGTTTCCCGGCTTTGATCGATAGGAAATAATACCGTCTTAAATATATCTGTCACTTGGGTACCCCTGACTCCGGTAAAATCTTGATGGTTCTACTTTCAAAACAATAACAAAAAGGCAATCAGGAGAGTTTGGTGTGTCCAAAAAAAGTTTAGCAAGTTTATCTTCGGCTGATATCTCTGGGAAACGTGCCTTAGTGCGGGTTGACTTTAATGTGCCTGTGGACGATCAAGGCAACATTACCGACGATACTCGCATTCGCGCCGCTCTACCAACCATCCAAGATTTGACGCAGAAGGGAGCTAAGGTCATTCTCGCCAGCCATTTTGGCCGTCCCAAGGGTGTGGATGACAAATTACGCCTAACTCCCGTTGCCAAGCGTCTGTCTGAGTTACTGGGGCAAGAAGTCATTAAAACTGATGATTCCATTGGTGATGAAGTTGCAGCTAAAGTTGGCGCACTGCAAAATGGCCAAGTTCTGTTACTCGAAAATGTCCGTTTTTACCCAGAAGAAGAGAAAAACGACTCAGAATTTGCGCAAAAATTGGCAGCTAATGCTGATTTTTATGTAAATGATGCTTTCGGTACTGCACATCGCGCCCATGCTTCTACTGAAGGTGTGACTAAATTCCTCAGCCCTTCTGTGGCTGGATATTTGGTTGAGAAGGAATTGCAATATCTGCAAAATGCCATTGAAAATCCCCAACGTCCTTTAGCGGCAATTATTGGCGGTTCCAAAGTTTCCAGCAAAATTGGCGTAATTGAAACACTGCTGGAGAAGTGCGACAAGCTAATCATTGGCGGTGGGATGATTTTTACCTTCTACAAAGCCCGTGGTTTGAATGTTGGTAAGTCGTTGGTAGAAGAAGACAAGCTGGAACTAGCGAAGTCTTTGGAAGCTAAAGCTAAGGAACGTGGCGTTGCTTTATTGCTTCCCACAGATGTGGTATTGGCAGATAACTTTGCCCCTGATGCCAATTCTCAAACCGTTAGCATTGAGAATATCCCCGATGGTTGGATGGGTTTGGATATTGGGCCAGACTCGGTGAAATTTTTCCAAGAAGCCCTTGCAGATACCAAAACGGTAATTTGGAACGGGCCAATGGGTGTGTTTGAGTTTGATAAATTTGCGAAAGGTACAGAAGCGATCGCTCATACCCTCGCTGAAATTGGCAAAACTGGCACAACTACCATTATCGGCGGTGGTGACTCGGTAGCGGCTGTGGAAAAGGTTGGTTTAGCCGATCAAATGAGCCACATTTCCACCGGTGGTGGCGCTAGCTTGGAGTTACTTGAAGGCAAGGTATTGCCTGGAATTGCAGCTTTAGATGATGCTTAATACAGACGTTACAGCAATTTTCAGGTAATTAAACCATCGTTAGAGGCGCACAGATGTGCGCCTCTACTGTAGATAGGAGAAAAACTGTGGAAACCAAATGGCTGGAATGGGCACAGAAGTTACAAGCGATCGCTCAAAGTGGTTTGACTTATTCTGACGGTGTTTATGATATAGAACGTTACAAACAATTACGAGCGATCGCCACGGAAATCATGGCGAGTTACTCAAATGTAGAACACAGCTATGTCCTCGATTTATTTAGCCGTGAACTCGGATATGCAACTCCCAAAGTTGACGTGCGAGGAGCAATTTTTCGTGACGATACTATATTGTTAGTCAAGGAGCGAGTAGACGGCTGCTGGACTTTACCTGGTGGATGGGCTGATGTTGGCGAGTCGCCCAGTGAGGCAGTTGTGAAAGAAGTATATGAAGAATCGGGATATCAAGCACGCGCTATCAAACTTTTAGCAGTCTATGACAGAAACAAACAGGGACATCCACCATTACCGTTTTATATCTACAAGTTGTTTTTTCACTGTGAACTTATTGGTGGTTCTCCATCATCAAGTATTGAAACTGAAGAAGTAGGTTTTTTTTCTGAAGGTGCGTTACCAGAACTTTCTCTCGGACGTGTGACACCAGCACAAATCAATCGACTTTTTCAACATTATCGCCAACCAAATTTACCGACAGACTTTGATTAGTAGCCCCTTCAATATTTAATATACTTGGCCAACTGTTTTAGGTAAGATGCTACTAAACAAATGTCCTATTTACACTAATTAACTATATAGTTTGCTACCAAAATAAATGCATAGCAATGACTCAAATTACTCAACAACAACCAATCCAGCACCACCCAAGACTCGGAATTGAAGTCCTGCGCGGTTGCAATCTTAACTGCCTCACAGAAATAGAGTCGCGTGAATTAAAAGAATCACTTTGGAAACATGGCGTTGTAGTCGTCAGACAACAACAGCTTACCGCACAACAATTAAAAGAATTTGCCAAGCAGACCTTTGGCGATTTTATGTTTGGTGGCCCTCCGAAAACATTAGATCCTGATATTAGTCCAGACTTACAAAGCCAATATGTTTATATATTGGGCAATCCTAAAGGGCCGGTTGCCGATCCAGCCGGGAAATATGCGTGGCAATGGCATCATGATAAAGATGGTCTCCCCCGTGCAGAGGGACTGGATATGAACGCGCTATATGTTGTGATGCTTTATGGAATACAAGTGCCGGAAGGTGTAGATGGGCAACCTCACACTACCGAATTCCTCGATATGGTAGAAGCGTATAATAACCTAGATCCTCAACATCAGCAGCAATTAGAGCAGATGTCGATGTATCACTCGCCACCAATGTTTTCTAAAAGTCCCAATGTAAAGACTGATACACCGAGGAAAGTGCATCCGATTGTGTCTACTCACAAAGTCACTGGTAAAAAGGGATTATATTTAGGTTCGGACACTGCGATCGCAGTTGGTATGGAAGATCGACCAGAAGAAGCAAAACGTTTCTGGGAGGATTTGTTTAGGACTGTTCTAGACTGTACGCCAGTCTACTCTCATGTTTGGCAGCCAGGAGATATTATTTTTTGGGACAATTCACAAGTGATGCACAGAGGTAGACCTTACGATCCAACGAAGCACCAGCGAATTGCGTTGCGTTTAGGTGTAGTGCAAACAGATTGAAAGACACTACTACCGCAAGGCGGAATTCAAAATTCAAAATTCAAAATTCAAAATTAATGCAGCATAAGCGTTTTGTTGATTTGAAATGGTATGTTTATTTCCGCCGTGTTGTACTACTACAATAGACCTCTTGCAAAAGTTGAATAGACCCCCCTTAATCCCCCCTTATAAAGGGGGGAAACTTGAAATATTGCCCCCTCCTCAACACATCGGGGAGGGTTGGGGAGGGGTATTCAAGGATTTTTGCAAGAGGTTTAATGTCTAAGCTAGTAATGAAAAGTTTGTAGTAAGCATTTTAGTGCTTAGAAAACTAAGGACTAAAGTCTTTACTACGAACTTACTTACCTATCAATTTAAACTTGAGAGACTACTAGCTAGACTTTAGAGGTTGTTTGAAAAGTATTTTACCTAGCTCCCCTTAAAAAAGTGGGAACGGGAATCAAAGTCCTCCAATATATTGAGGGATTTAGGGGTATCTATAACTTTTTATACCGACAATACGACTTTTCAAACATCCTCTAATAAAGGTGCAGCAATGAGAATAGCTAAAGTTTGACCACTAGAGAGCGAAACATTAACTATTACTATTTAGGTATACAAAAGTACTACTAGTGTACTCTCTCTCAAAGAACCTTCTAATAATGTCCATCCCAAACCTGATACTTTAATAAAGTATCGACTTAAATAAAATACCAATAATTAGACTAACTATTCCAGCAATCAAACCGGCACAAAAGAAGTAGAAAAACAATTCAAAACTTGCTTGAATATTTTGGGTATATCTGAAATAAAATATTGCCCAAATTGCTCCAAGCATTCCTAAAATAACTGTTGGAATCGTTACGATTACAATAATACTTTGAGTTTTCATTTATAATATATGTATAGTAGTATGAGCCGGAAAATTTTATAGTTAAACACATAACATAAAAGACGGAAATTCGACAAAAAACTAAAAAATACGCACGAATAGGATCTATAAACACGTATTTATCCAGAACGGATTATAAATAAAATCTGATAAAAATCAATCCTCCTAAAACTGCTCCCACAATAATGCCTATAATCCAGAAAATTGAAAGCCAAATAATCCAACTTGCGCCTTCAGAGGTAATAAAGAAATCACCTGAAAATTCTTCAGATACCCTCGAACCAACTAGATGACCAATAAAACCACCAATTATTCCACCAAGCAATCCTCCCAAAAATGAGTAGAAAAATAATTTGAGAGTTATTTGAATATTTTGGCTATACAGTAGATAAAATATTGCCCAGAGCGATCCTATGATTGCTGAGATTACTAATGGTTTTGTTATATAAAAAATTATCCATTTCATCACTTTTTTTGCGGTCTTAGCTATAAGTATTATTAAAAAAGGCACTATTAAACAAAGGAAATAAGCCTCAAAGTTAATTTAAATCTTCGACTTTTAACTATATACATTTTGAGATCCTTAACTCAGCACTACTGGGTCATTTTGTCCTTTCTTAGTCTAAACACCAATACTAGTACAGCGCGGCGGAAATCAAGCCACCATTTTAAACAAGCAAAAGCCTTGATATACAAACTTTTGACTTTTGACTTCCGCCTTGCGGTACTATGGCGTTGTCTCAGGAGTTGGTGTTGGTGTAGGTTCAGGTTCAGGTGTGGAGGTTTCTGTAGGCGTGGGTGTTTGCGTAGGTGTTGGCGTTGGCGTGGGAGTTGGTGCAGGTGTGGATGTTTCCGTGGGCGTGGGTGTTGGTGGTGGGGGAGCGATGGGATTTTCTGCTGTAATAGTGAGTTGATAATCTACTGGCTTTGTTGCTGTGGAAACCACGACAAACTCATAAAATCCATTTTCTGGTAATTTAGTTGACAAACTACGCTTGGTAGAATCTTCTAAAAATCGAATTTTGCCGGAGGGTGAATAGACTGATAACAAGACTTGGGAATTTGCTTCTAGGTTCAAGTCTAGAGATTGGTCTTTGGCAAGTCCAGCAATGAATACCTTACCACCACCAGGTTGGAGAGTACCGTTGACTGTTTTGCCAGTAGCCCCAGGATCGAAGACAAGTTTCTGGAAAGCTCTACCAGCAAGGATTGCACTGAGTCGATCGCTAACAAATCCATACCAAACTTGTCCAATGGGCTGACCTTGAAAACTTTTACCCCGCTGCTCAGGAAATACACTTAAAAAAGCAGTATCTCCCAAATCATATAAAGAACGACTACCAACGTTGATTTTGTTGACTTCTGCTTTCCAGCGATCGCGTTCAGCAGTTGTGTAAGTTCCCAGTTTTTGGCGGGCATTATTACTCAGTGGTGCAAGCTTTTCTAGTAATTCTGAAGCTGTTTTATCCCATTCTGCGCGCAAACTCTCATCTTCAGGGCCATTGCTGAGAGTACGTCCCCGTAAACTGGGATTTCTGTCCCAAAAAACTTGATTCACCAAGTTCACATAGAAGTTAGAGTCAATACCCAACTGTTCACGGCGATCGCTTAATCTTTCTTTGCGTTCCCTTTCTGCTGGCGAATATTGCGCTAAAGGATCGGTTGGTTGTTCGCTAGTTGGAACGGGACTGGCTGTAGGATTAGGATCGACTTGCCCAATATCTCGTCTGCCATTCAATCCCCACCAAATTAATCCCACACTACCAGCGACTAGCGCCGCCACCAGGAAGGTTTTTGTTGGCGTCCACCATGAGGAAGAGGGGGAAGATGAGGGATATGAAGGATATGGAGGGGTTGGGGAAGGTGGGGGAGGTGGAGAGACGGCGACGGTGGCGGATGTGGGTTGTGGTGGAGTGGGATATTGAGTTGGCGGATAGTTTGCTGGGGGTGAGTTGAGGGCTTGGAGTACTTGACGGGCTGATTGATAGCGATCGCTTGGTCTAGCAGATAGCATTTTATCTAATACTTGTGCCAAATCTTGACTCAGATTAACTTCCCGTCGCCATTGCCAACTGAGAGTATAGGTATCAATTAATTCTTGAGGTTGTTTCCCTGTCAGTAAAACCAACATTGTTGCAGCCAAAGCATACAAGTCGCTGTGGGGGGATACTAACCCAGTTTGCATTTGTTCTGGGGGCGCAAATCCGATTTTACCTAATAAGGTTGGTGCTGGTGGAGGCGCAACCATACCGGGTTGGTAATATTCGGAAGCTACAGTTGCTACTACTTGTTTAACACCGCCAAAATCAATTAAAACTGGCAGTCTGTCAACAGTCTGAAGCATTAAATTATCTGGAGAAATATCTCGATGAATTACTCCTAATGAGTGAATGTATTCCAACACTGGCAAAATTGAAAAGAATAATTGGCGTATTTCTACTTCTGTAAAGCGCAAACCCTGTTTTATTCGGGCATTTAATAAAGAATTGTAAGTTTCCCCTTCTACATAATCTTGCACCAAAAACAGATATTCTTTGCCCCCTAAATTCAGCCGCAGCAGTTCTCGGAAGCGGGGAATTTGGGGATGTTGCAGTTTATAAAGAACACTTGCTTCTCTCTCGAAGAGTTCTTCAGCTTTTTGGACAACGTAAGCGGTTTGAACTTGGGGGGAAAATTCTTTTAAAACACAAAGTTCGCGGAAACGGTTGACATCTTCAGCCAAATAAGTGCGTCCGAAGCCACCTTGGCCAATTTGACGCACGATCGCATAGCGATCGCCTAAAGTCATTCCTGGTTGTATACCATAACTCATGGGCGTATCCAACAAATTTTCGCCACACTGGAGACAAAAGCGGCTACCTGGGGAATTTTCATGTCCTTTAGAACAATAGATTGAATTCATTGGAAAGTTAGGAGTTAGGAGTTAGGAGTTAGGAGTTAATAGTAACAAGGAGTAGCGAGTAGCATTTTCCACTTGATTGAACTACACTACTCCGTGTATTAAACCGTGGTCTATAAAGAAAATTGCCCTAATTCATAACCCATAACTCCTAACTTATAACTTCTCACTCCTAACTTATCTTTGTACTTTACTGACTTGCTCGGCTGCGATCGCATACCAAATTTGACCAAAAGTCTGTTGATTGAGTTTCCTACGCTCCTGATCGGGAAACAAGCGATCGAATTTTTCATTTGTGTCTTTGGTCAACTGATCGATTGTATAGTTCCCAAACTGCCCCGATCGCGCTTCTCGTCTCCATGTATCGTAATCTTTTTGACTATAGTTCCCCAGTTTCCGACGAGCTGTTGTACTGAGGTTAGCCTGCTCTAGTTTATCCAATAAATTATCAGCCATATCAGACCATTCATCTCGTAACCCCGCATCTTCAGGTTTAGATGTCAGGCTACGTCCTTTTAATTCTGGTTTTTTTGTATAAAATAAATCATCTACTGTGCGAATAAAAAATCCTTCAGTAATTTCTAGCTCTTGACGACGACTGATAATTTTCTGGAGGTCGCTATTTTTTCCTTTGTCGCCGCCTGGTTTACCAGTTGGAAACTGTGGGATTTGCGGTAATGAAGGTAATGAAATTGATGGGATGGTGATTGAAGTTACCGCCCGAATAGCTGCATTTCCCGCCGCTAAAGTTAATCCAACTAACGCCGTTACCCCTAAACTCATCATAAAAGGGCGAATCCAAACAGGGAAAGTTATCGGTTTAGCAATCGCTTGCGTTTGCCTCTGGAATCTACTCACAACCGCACTGGCGTGTTGTCTTCCGGGAGCAACGACCATCGTCTTGATCTTGGTAGTAATATAATTACCTGGGGATTGAGTTGCAGTTGGCGATGGTAAATCTCTGAGGATTTGCTCGGCTCGATCATAGCGATCGCTCGGTCTATAAGCCAGCATCTTTTTTAACACCGCCTCTAGTTTGGGACTAACTCGGATTTCCTTTCCCCATCCCCAAATTCCCTGATAGCTGTCGTATAATTTTTGTGGTTCTTGACCTGTAAGTAACACCAGTGATGTCACCGCTAAAGAATATAAATCACTACTAAAAAATGCTTTGCCCTGCCGTAGCTGTTCTTCTGGAGCGTAGCCCTTTTTACCCAGCAAAGTGTTATTTCCAACCAACTTGGTGCGCCAAAAACCTTGAGAAGCTGGCAATTGCTTCACACCACCAAAATCAATTAGCACTGGCAGATTATCAGAACGCCGTAAAATTAGATTATCGGGAGAGATATCACGGTGAATTACATCCCGTGAGTGGATGTATGATAATACAGGTAAAATCTGTTGCAGGAGGGTGATTACTTCCTCTTCACTAAAGGTTTTTCCTTGACTTTGCCGCTGTTCTAATAACTGGTAATAATTATCACCATCTACATAATCTTGCACTAAAAAGAAAAAATCTTTAGTGCCTATCTTCACTTGTAGCGAGGTGTGAAAACGCGGAATCTGTCGATGCTGAAGTTTTTTTAGGACATTCGCTTCTCTTTCAAATAACTCTTTAGCTTTTTGTAAATCTTGATTTTCTTGTACTTGGGGTGCAAATTCCTTCAGCACACAGGTTTGACGGGATTTATTTATATCTTCCGCCAAATAGGTGCGTCCAAAGCCACCTTGTCCTAAATGACGGATAATTTGATAGCGATTATCCACAACCTGTCCCACAGCAAGAGGTAATGGTTCACCACAATGGGTGCAAAAGCGGTTACTACCATTATTTGTGTGTTGTTTACTGCAATAGAGCTGCATGATGCTGAAGGATAAATTAAGGTTTTATTGAATGACTACAACGCGCATACCCTCATTTTCGGATATTCTATCCAAAGGTTAGGAGCATTTGATGCTGTTAGCGTTAACGGGGCGTTTAGCCCGCGCGATTATTACTTTTTTACTCAGCACTCAGCACTCAGCACTCAGCACTGTTTAACGATGTTGGTTCTACTTCAGGATAAATAAGCAAGCGTCATGAACGGCAAATCAAGACAGCAGCAAGTAATTAAAGCATTTGAAGATTTTTTGTCTACCCCCCTAGAAACCATACTGCAAAGGCATCTCAACACTCAAACTTCGGCAGCTTTGAGTTTATTTCACGATGTGGCAGCTAATGTACCGGCCTACAAGGCTTTTTTAGCAGAAAGGGAAATTAATCCCGCCACTATTCAAACCTTAGAGGAGTTTCAAAAACTACCAGCGATCGCTAAACAAAATTATATACTGCGTTATCCCTTACCTGACTTGTGCCGTAACGGACAACTTCAAGAGTGCGATATGATAGCTGCGTCTTCCGGTTCCAGTGGTAAACCGACATTTTGGCCTCGTTTTTTCACAGATGAACTCCAAATCGCCACACGCTTTGAACAGATTTTTCACGATAGTTTCTATTCAGATAGCAGACGTACTATAGCAGTGATTTGTTTCACTTTAGGCACTTGGGTAGGTGGAATGTTTACTACTAATTGCTGTCGTTATCTTGCTAGCAAAGGTTATCCCATCACTGTAATTACTCCTGGTAACAATAAAGAAGAAATCTTGCGAGTTGTGCAGGAACTAGGTTCAGGCTTTGAGCAAGTGGTGTTATTGGGATATCCGCCATTTTTAAAAGATGTCATTGATACTGGTATCGCTCGTGGTGTGGAGTGGCAGCAATATCAGATTAAATTAGTGATGGCGGGAGAAGTATTTAGTGAAGAATGGCGAAGTTTAGTTGCCCAAAGAGTTGGTTCACAAAATCCTTGTTATGATTTTGCATCACTTTACGGTACTGCGGATGCAGGAGTTTTGGGTAATGAAACACCGTTAAGTATTTGTATCCGTCGCTTTTTAGCAGAAAATCCCGATGCAGCGAGAGCTTTATTTGGAGAATCGCGTTTACCCACACTAGTACAATACGATCCTTTCACTCGCTTTTTTGAAGTTCAAGATGGCGGATTGCTGTTTTCGGGAGATAACGGTATTCCCTTAGTACGTTATGACATTTTAGATACTGGCGGAATAATTAGTTATGACGCTATGCTGCAATTTTTAGCAGAATGGGGATTTGATGCTGTTGCAGCGTTACAGAATGAGAGTCACAATTCAGAATTCAACACTCCAAACTCAGCACGGGCTAAACGCCCCGCTTCCGCTAACAGCACTCAGCACTCGCTTAGAGGTATTCATCAGCTACCTTTTGTTTATGTCTTCGGCCGTTCTAACTTTACAGTTTCTTACTTTGGTGCAAATATCTATCCCGAAAATGTGACGGTGGGATTAGAGCAACCAGGAATTCAAGAATGGGTGACGGGTAAATTTGTGTTGCAGGTGAAGGAAGATGCTGACAAAAACCGATTTTTATCTGTAGTTGTGGAATTAGCAGTAGGAGTAGAGGGTAGTGAAGATCGAAGAGAAGCGATCGCATCTTCTATTCTTTCACAACTGCTACGCCTAAATAGCGAGTTTGCTAATTATGTTCCCGTAGAATATCAAACACCACAAATTATATTAGCCCCAATGGGTGATTTTGAATATTTCCCCATTGGGGTGAAACATCGTTATACCCGTCAATAAAGTTTGGTTTCGCTTTCATCTCCAAAAAGCTGCCCGATTAGCGCTCAAACTGGATGGAAGTAGAAGGCAGCACCCAGTACAGCATAGGTTGCTAGCAGCAACATCCCCTCTAACCAGTTAGAGCGACCATCCAAACTAATTAAGTTGGCAATCACCACTGCAATGATCACTGCAACAACCTCAAACAAGTTAAAGTTTAAATCCATTGGTTGTCCAATTACCTGCCCAACTAGCACAAGGATGGGTGCAACCAACAAAGCAACTAGTAGACTCGATCCCATTGCTACAGATACTGACAAATCCATATTGTTCTTAATCGCTACTCGGACAGCAGTTACATATTCGGCTGCACCTCCAACTAGTGGTAATAAAATTACTCCGGTAAACAAAGGTGTCAATCCTAGTCCTTTTGTTGCTTCTTCAACTGCACCGACAAAAATCTCCGACACGAACGCTATACCAATGGTTGCCACAAGCAAAACACCAACCCAAAGGCTCAAGTTTGGCTTTGAATGTTTATCTGGCTCTGTGGTGGCCTCGTGTTCAGAAACACCTTCTAGTTCTACAACCCCAACATCGTAGAGGTAGCTGTGAGTCTTCAAGGAGAATAACAGTGTAAAACCATAAACTACAATTAAAATGACTGCTACAAAAATCGACAGATTAGTAATAGCGCTTTGCTCGACGACATTAGATGTAGTGATTACCATTGCAGGTAGGACAATTGCAGTTACTGCTAGTGTCATTGTCGAACCATTGACTCGCGCTGCCATTGGCTGAAAAGTCTGCTCCTTATAGCGTAACCCTCCCAGCAACATAGATAGCCCCATTACCAGCAGTAAATTACTGATAATTGTTCCTGTAATGCTGGCTTTAACAATATCTACCAAGCCTGCTTTGAGAGCTACTAGAGCAATAATTAGCTCTGTTGCATTACCGAAGACTGCATTTAACAAGCCTCCGATAGAAGGCCCTAAAACCACAGCAATTTCTTCTGTCGCCTGACTCAGCCAAACTGCTAACGGAATAATTGCAACTGCTGAAAGTCCAAATACTATTAATGCATCCCATTCTAACTTTTCTGCCACAATAGCAATGGGAACGAAAATTAGCAGACCTATTGAAATTAGATTTTTAGTTTGTATATTTTTGAGTGCGGTTGGCATAAGTATATAAGTCTAATAATGATAGCTATCGTTCAATTCATTGAAATAATTGCACAATATAAGCAATTTTCCTTGTCTGTAACACTTTCTAAAGAACTTACAGTAGATAAATTTCTTCCTCAAGAATTTTATCTGCTGCGAAAAACTTTGCTAACTGGCTAAAGATGGATGAGGCTGGTAAATAAATTAATCCCTTTGACTGCTGTAATTGCTACTTATTACAATTAACGCTCTTCCATGACTCTTAGAGGATGTTTTATAAGTCGTAATTTCAAATATTTTTACCCCTCCCTAACCCTCCCCGTATGTATTGGGGAGGGAACCGGATTTTTCTTGTTTCCCCCCAATGCATCGGGGGGACTAAGGGGGGTAACAACGCAATTAAAATCACAATCTTCTTAGGAGAGCGTTAGGGATTTCCAAGAAATAAATTATCCAAATAAACTAACCGCAGAGACGCAGAGAACGCAGAGAGAGGATAAATAGAGAAGATTTTTGCGTCAGTTTTGGGATGTTTTTTATTTGGAAGTCTTTTAATTAACTCATCACGGCGATCGCAAAAACGATGCCTGCGGTGGTAACAGAGCTTTGTCGAAGTGCGGGCTACGCCTACGCATTCCCATTCTGTTTACAATATCTGTTTTATTAGAGGCGATCGCATACCCTGGATTGCGGAAAGATCAAACGCGATAGATTTACGAGACGCCTACGAGATGCGATGAATCGCGTCTTTACAAGGGATTGTAGCTTCCAGATTTCGCTAATGTTTTGGCTGGAGGAAGTATTTTTCTTTCCTACTCTCCAGTTTTCACTTTCTCTTGTTGATGCCAAGCTTGGTAAAAAGCTGGGTAGGGCATACTTTGGGCGCACTTCCAGATGAGGGAGTAGCAATCATTGAACCTGTTAAAGTCATTTTTGTAAGTTTCAGGTGATAAGTAATCCTTCAACGCTGTAACAAGACTTGGCATCTGTTCCTCTGCCATAATTTGCCGTAAGGTATTTGATGCTAGCCATCGGGTATTATCATCCACCTGTGGGTTGCAAATTAACTCAACCAAGGCATCAATTGCTTTTTCGTTGCCAGAGCCAATTTTCCCTAAGCTTTCTGCTGCTCGCCATCAGGTATGATCATCGAGCTGTGAATTGCTGATTAACTCCACCAAGGCAGCAATTGCTTTTTCGTTGCCAGAGCCAATTTTCCCTAAGACTTGTGCGGCTTGGATTCTGGTATAGAACCCATTTGGGATCTTGGAAGAACGGGTAAAATGAGAAATAAATGCCGTACTCCAGCAGCTTAATCGACAAAGAGTGGGCAATCATTGAACCACTATTGCCGCAGAAAAAGCAAACCAGACCACCAAAGTGGACAAAGCGACAAATCTTAGATGGTATCTTCTATCAACTCAAGAATGGGGAACATTGCCTCATGCGACTGCCAAGCTCAATCTATGTTTTATCAGACTCATGCTTAAGCGGTTAGCTCAGGCATAGATATCAAATGGGTTCTATATATCCTTGGACTCCATAAACCTGTCAGTTCACAGATAAGGGCACTCTACTGCCGAGGCAAGGTCGGATCAAGTTATCCGGAAACTTCTCAACGTCTCCCCTCTATCAGGTTTCTGCGATGCGATCTGCTTTGCAGCAACGCTTCGTGATCGCTTTCAGCCCCGAATCATCCCTACTCAATCTTCCAATTAGGCGTATAACCAGAAGTAACTTGGCTATACATTTGCAAGACCGATGCAGAAATACGTCCTGAGAGTTTTGCGATCGCCCATAGCGCTCTTGTAAAATCATTTTCAATTGTTGAGAATTCGCTCCAGGAAAAAGTTTATGGCAGATATGTCCGGTCAAGACCCCTCGGAAATCACAATGGCAACGGTTGATGAAGAACGAAAAGGCGCAACTTTCAGCGGTACGGTCATCCTTGGTATAGATCCTGAGGGTGGGGAAGTCGTTTTCTTTAGAGACTTTTTAATTGAAGATTATAAAGGCGAACTTACCGCAAATCTTGCAACAGATGGCGATATAAGGAAAAGCATTGATTTAGGCGAACTCGATCATAAAAGCCCCAGTTTTAGGCTGCCAATTCCGCTGGGAACGGATACATTACCCTACAATACAGTCGTGTTGAGCGACAAAAAAAGCAAGAAAAAAATCCTGACGATCAATCTATAAAATTTGTAACTTAGCTCGTAGTTCAGCCAAATTCGATTGCCCTCCTGTATAGATCTCAAATGGGTTCTATAATCATCCACATGTGGTTTGCAGATTAACTCCACCAAAGCAGCGATCGCTTTTTCGTTGCCAGAGCCAATTTTCCCTAAGCTTTCTGCCGCTAGCCTTCGGGTATAATCATCCTGTTGTGGTTTGCCGATTAACTCCACCAAAGCAGCGATCGCCGTAGAGTTGCCAAGTGCTACACAACAGCGCTAACCGCAAAGGATTTTTAACTAAATCTTGGATGCGCTGACGTTCAGCTTGATTTAATTCCCTCCATAATTGTTCCCCTTTGTTACTCCCCCTCTCCTTAATAAGGAGAGGGGGCTGGGGGGTGAGGTTCCAAGGTTGAAACCAACGCCCAATAAACTCTTGCACTTGTTGCAGATATTCAAAATTGAGTAACCGATACGTCTCGAAATCTGCTAAAGCGCCAGCGTTTGCTTCCCAAACATTCACCCCACAAGTCAGCACAACCCGCGCATTTTTCACCCATCCCGTCAACTGCTGCGAAATCTCAGTTAATGGTTGGGGTGAAGACATTTCATCTGCTGCATCCAACAACAACCACACACGATTATTCTTGAATAAATCTGCAAAAGCGTTTTCCTGTTCTTCTGTTACACGCACTACTTCTAAAGCATTCTTCAGCCAATCTTGCAGCAGATAATTTTCTACACTCTTTCCTTGCAAGTCTGCCAAAGAAATCCAAATTGGTAAACCCAGATTGTTGTTTAATATCCAGAAAGCTATAGTTTGCAACTGAGTAGTTTTTCCTGCACCCGGTTCCCCAAGCCGCAAAAGCTGACGATACAAGCATTATAGACGCTGCGTGGGGGATGTGTCTGGGGAAATACCCAAAAAAATAATTGACCTTGTAAACCCAAAAACAAGGTGAATTCAGATGTCAGCTAAAAAACCTAGTAAGAGTGCAAGTCAAAGAGCGATGTCTACGACGGGCTACGCCTACGCTTTCTTGCTAATTTTGCAAACAATGCTAATTGGCGTAAATGCCGAAAACCGTCTTCAGCAAGGAGATTCACCAATCGAGGTTTTAATCTGGATGATTAACCAGTATATCCCAGTCCTGAAACAAGCCAGCAGCTTGCAAGACAAGCAGAAAAAGAGCCTGTTACCCGACATCGCCATTCTGAGGATCAATAATATCATAAGCTCCTTTTTGCTCGGTCGAATTACCCCCCTTAATCCCTCGATGCATTGGGGGGAAACAAGAAATCCAGTTTCCTCCCCTTTACAAGGCTACCGTGTACACACAAGTCAAATTACCCCCCGCAATCCCCCCTTGTAAAGCTATCCATTATAAACATCTTTCTTAATAAGAGGATTGACAAAAAAGAGTAGTTGTGTGGGAGGGGCTGTAGGCAAAAAAATCACCAGTGAGTGGCAAAAATGGGCATGAGAATCAACAGAGTTTGAAAAAGTCAAATTTTCGCATGGCAACCTTAGTGTAAAAAACTAATTATCGGCAGTGGAAAAAGGAAAACACCGCACAAACAGAATACAAGATGGAGTAATAATTAACTATCAAAAGACTGGCAAAGCAGCCAACCCTCAACTAGATCATGTAATCGACTCAATCCACGCCAGAGAACTTTTACACCTAAAGAGCCATCGCTTTTGCGACCTAAAAACCCACCAAGTCGAGCAATCCAATTGACCACTTGAGCGAGAGCAGGTGGTGTAGTATAAGGATAAAGTTGATGATGAATAGTGGTATAGAGGACTTGCCACTCATGAGCTGCTAAAACTAGTTCACAACTAGCATCAGGCTGGAAACGAGCTAAGTAAGTCAGCCACAGCAAACGCCAAGCAACGAAGTTCTTCTTCATTTCTTGACCACACATCTTGCTCGATGATGCCCAATGGTATTCCCTGTGCAGAGACAGTGAAGACTGAGTGGACTTTTAACCCTTTGGCATATTTACTATCGAGATATCCTGTTCCCGATAGAGCTTTGTGGCTAGTGTAGTTAAGTTCTGTGGTATCTTGTATTGCCAAAACTACTTTATGCTGGATAATTCGCTCTACTGTCGCATCGATATGTCCTTGTCTAATCATAGATGGTTTGATGTACGGTGAATCCCAGAAGTCATAGGTGGCTTTCGTTTGTGCCCATGTTTCACTTGCTTGCGGAACACTAGCTTCAGGTTTAGCACTTAAATTTTCGACTATTTTGATTAACCGTTTGGTTCTTCTGCTGTCACCTAATTTGGTTCTTTCTAGTTCCTGTGTGATCCATTGTTCCATTTGCTGACTTTGCGATGCTTCCGGGTCTTCCTCTAGACAACACACAATCTCTGGCTTTTGTCAAACTTTCTGTTAAGAAAGATGTTTATAATGGATAGGTTTTTAAGGGGGATTCGGGGGGATCTAAAACTGCGTAAAGTCACAGCGAAACACTTTTTAAACAACCTCTAACAAAAAAATAGTATTACCTGTACTTGTCAAGATTTTGTCAATCTAACTCCTGAATTCTGATTTCTGAATTCTTCTTCAAATCAACAGTTTTCTCCTGATGTTTCACATGCACCAATACTCACCCAGGTGCTAGAACCATCTTGCCAATGTTCTTTCTTCCAAATCAGTGTACGTTTCCGTGTTTAATACTCGCTAAAGGCGGAGGAAGAAGCGATTTTCAGCACAGTAAAAGTTTATCTATCCAATTGAGGTGGCTGCTCAAAAGGGAATAGAGTAGGAGGCTGTTTCATATCTGAGTCATTATCAATATCTTCTTCGTTACTTGGTCGCGGAGGTTCTTGCTGAACTGTATCTGTCTTCTTCTGTCCATCACTTGTTGCTTTTTGGGCGTTTATTAGTGCCTGTCCCACAGCCGCAGCCGCAGCCACAGCTGGATCTTGGGCTTGCGGATCGTAGGTTTCTAGAATCAGCGATCGCACCTGCTGTTGCCCGGTAGTAGTAGTAACTTGAAGTACCAATGTCATAGTACTAGGCTTTGGGTCAAGATTTAGAGATATCGAGCCTTTTAGAGGTACATTTCCAGGTGCGGGAAGTAACTGAACCTGTGTAGAGTCACTAGCATCAACCTGCCAAGCAAAAATTAGAGGTAAAATCTTTTTATCTTTGCTGATGGGAATGAGATATTTGTTGTTAACAGGCTTACCATTGATTGTAAACTTGAGAATGCGCGGTGGTCTAGGAAGAATTTTAATTATTTCTGTCTGTTTTGGTTCAAGCTTGTCGTTTTCCTCACCTTTGGGAATTGCTTTCAGTGCAAAGACGTAACTACCTGGTTTCTTAATACCAGTTTTTACCTTCTGGCAGACAAGCTGTTCTTCAACAGTACATAACTTCCGCAACTCGCGGGGAATGCCCTGGTTGAAGTCGTATGTTTTTACAGGACTTACTATTAAATTGTCAGGAGTACGACCGATAATTTGTAGTGATTGCAATTCTTCTGGATGTGTCACAGACCAATTGAGGTGAATCTCATCATCCACGAGCTTGCTAGATTCCTCAGTTTTTCCCTTTGACTTGTGACTTCCGACTTCTACCTTCTGTCTTTTTTCCCCTGTCTCTTGTCCTGGGGCTTCTTGATATATCGGTTGTGTTGAGTTAAAAACAACAATAGAAGGCTGGGGAATAGGAACAATTGTTACTGGGGTAGTTTTACCGATGTCTGTAACAGCACCCCGCCCTGGCTTTGGTAGAGCAGTCATTTCAAAAACGTAAGTTGCGCTTTTGCGGGCGCTGGTGCGAACTTGACCACAAGTTAGCGAACTTTGGTTTTTCGTGCAGAAAGGTTGCAGATCCGCAGGTACACCTTGATTAAAATCATACACTTCTGGACGAGTCAGAGGTGTACCATCAACAGACAATCCGACAATTTTCAGAGTTTGCAGGCGATTAACATCGCTGATTTGCCAGCCAAGATGCACCACATCGCCATTAACAGCTGAATAGGTAGTATCTTCTGGATACAACTCGACAATTTTAGGCGAGGGAGGAATTCTAAATAATACCCACCAAATTAAATAGGCAACTGCCCCCACACTCAATAAACCTAAAAGTAAAAAAGGTAACAATTGCCATAAAGGACGGGCTTCCCACACCAACACTCCAGGTATTCTATTGTTAGCGATAGGCAAATGCTGTAAATCTTCTAAATCAACGCAAAAGTTAACAATTCGCCCACCACCAATTAGCGGACGCCGCCACCACTTCTGTGGCTGTACCTGCAAGTTGATACCTACGGTTTCCTGCGGCTGCACGAGTGCTTGAGACTGCTCTAAAGTGTAAGAATAGATTTCTAACTCATCGAGATTCTTGACTTGTAAAGAAATCTGTCGCTTTATATTGCCAGAGTTGGTCAACTGTACTTGAAATAATCCTGGCTTAGTTCGTACCCGACTAATAATTGAGCGTAATTCTGTCTGAAGTAGATGTCTGGGTGGTACTTGCAGATAAACTAAATCAAGCATTATCAAGTCTGGATAGTTTTCTGAATATAACCGCAAAGTTGGGACATAGTTCCCAGAGAGCGCATCCATACCTGGAGTAATCACAAGCATGATTACCCCACACTCGCCTGGGTTCAGGTTCAAACTGTCAGACTGAACGATTAATCCAGTGCCTTGGAAACCTTGAGGATAAGTAACGGTAAACCAACTTTTAGGCAAATCAGAACAAACCAGCCGAAAGCGATCGACGCGATCGCCCCGGTTTTGCACCAATACTTGAACAGGCAGCGCCCCTCCCTGCTGAATCACAGCCAGGTTAGTAGAACTGCTGACAGGTTGTAAGATAAACGTAGGCTCACTGGTACTAACAATATCATTAGTACTAGGCAACACTTGGATATACTGTTCGTACCGAATTGGTGTATCTTCGGGATAATGCTCGTGGGCATCAACTACCAAAATATAATTGTAAGTTCCTGGTAGCGTATCAACAGGCACATTAAATGTAAAGACGACCTCTTCACTCTGTTCTGACCCTAACGCCAAATATTCTCGCCCAGAAGTACACCAAGAGCGCACACCTGATGATATTTCCTCAATGTAGACTTCTATAACAGCACTTTGCTTGCCCTTATTGCCTAGCGTCACACTTAAAACAAAAGTTGACCCTGCCGACACAGCATCTTTGCCAGAAGCGCTTAAAATCACGAAGAGTGGTTTTGCGCGAGTAGAGTTGAGAAGACTGCTACTCAGTTGCGTATCTGCTATATGTGAGTCCAAATGTTTGCTTAACATTATCTTGTTTTTTTTGGGGAAGAGCTAATAGTTAATGGCTAATGGCAATGAGCAATTAGCAATTAATGACAATCCGAGAAAAACTGTTTAACCCGTTGCTGTTTCACTAAATGTTCTTCTGAGCCACTGACAACTAAAATTTCATCTCGAATGCGTATTATGTCAACACTTGTCAGCGATTTTGCAGAGTGCATGAGTACTTTACCTGTTAAATTTTTACTGTTACGCTCCCCCTCCTCATTCAAAGACCAAAGCTTTGCCTGACCGCTTTCGCCTGCACTTGCCAAGTAACAACCATCACTACTCATAGCTACTGCACGCACTGCTTGCGAATCGGCAGTCCACTCATCTACCAATTCACATTTAGCTTTGCTCCTCAAGCAAGGACGTAAGTTCCAAATTTTGATTGTGCCTTGGTTGTCTCCAGTTACTAACAGATTAGGCTTGCTGTCACTAGAGGCTAAAGTAAAAATATAGTCTTTATTAGTGTTAGAACCAGTAGATACAGAACGTAATTGATTAGCTTTCAAATCCCAAAGAGTTAGTTGGTTGAATCTGCCAGCAATTGCGAGATGACTTTCTGCTTCCCCAACCAAAGCCAAGGCATTTACTGCAAATCCTACCTGCTGCTTGCGAAATATCCGGCTTGATAACCCATCTAGCGTCCACTGTACAACTAATCCGCTACCATGACCGCTAAATAGCGATCGCGAGTCTTTGCTAAACATTAAATCAAATACACGGTCATCTATTTTAGCGGTGAAGGGAGGCTCGGCTTTTCCTGACAGCAAATTAAACAACTGAATTTGACCGTTTTCAAAACCTACTGCTACTTTGTCGTTGTTCACAGGGCGGTAACGCACCACTCGCACGGCTTTATTTGCTCGTGGCAACACTCCTAGAAGCGCTAACCCATTTGATTCCACGCGCCATCGGCGGATAGTTTGGTCATTAGAACCGCTAACCACTTCCTCAGCTAATCCGTTGAACTGAACAGTGTTCACTGTATCTGTGTGTTGTTGCCCACGCCAAAATAACCAATTACCTAAAGCTAGACTCAACATTACTCCGATGCAGAGTCCTCCTAGTTGCAGCCATTGGGGAATTACAGGCAGCACCTGTAACTCTAATGTTTGGGTATCATTGTGTATTTCAATCCGCTTGTCATTTGTGACAGCTTTGGCTTGTAAAAATTTGCGTTTTGTCCAACCCAGCCAAGGACGTTTTTGCTTCACCTTGAGGTTAAAGTGCGTTAGTCCCCCCTCTTTGAGGTCTGCTTTTTCTGGCATCACCTCAAATTCAAGACTAGAAATTTGGGATTTGGAGTTTGGGATTGGCTCGTTTCCATTATTTGACTGCCTAAGAAGATGGATTTTAGATTTAATTGAATCTACAATCCCAAATATTAAATTTAAAGTCTTTTTTTCCTCCTCGACATAACTGACTTCAACACTTGCTTCCTGGCGGAGATTACTTTGATTATCAAATTGGAGCGTATATTCAGCACTATCAACATTTCTATCACGCCACACACCTAGTTTCTTTGGTATTTTTTGGCGTAAAGGAATACATTCAAAATTTATAAATCCTTCAGGTAAAACAGTTAAATAGCCTTGGACATGAACCAAAGGCGCTTCTGGCTGATTTGCTTCAATGGTGAAGGCGTAGCGATCGCTCAATGCTTCCGCAGTTGTGGGAATGTAGCACTCAAAAACTTCTTTTATCTTTTCACCAACTGGAAGTAGCAGACGTTTCTCGGTTCCCTCTGGAAACCACGAGGAATCTAAACCTAACAAACGCAGAGTAACTTTGGTAGCTCGTGGACTATAGCTTTCTAAAGAAACAGGAATCTGAAACTTTTCTCCCGGATAGCGCTTAAACTCTTCGTTAGGTAAGTCAAGTTGCGGTGCCGCAGCGCCTGTTCCTGGTATTATCAACCTCACCACCAAGCGACTATCTGAAGACGGTAACTCTAGAGAAAAAACCCGCACTGTCATTGTTATTAAACCTGTAAATCCAGGTTTAGGGCTATCAAGTAGGGTGATAGAAAACTGAGTTGAGTCACCTGGAGGTTTTTTAGTACAAACTTCCGGGGTTATTCTGTACCAGTTAGCACTTTTACCAGTCTTAGCCCCAGCTGCTAGCAATTCTACCTGAAAAGTTGCAAACTGGTCGCTATTATTAACCACCATAACATCAAAAGATACAGGATTTACCCCAGGTTTCAGTGTTATTTCTTGTGTGGAAATCTTCGTAAATATAAGTTCTTTTAACATAAGAAATTACTAATTATGAGTTTATCAGTTATAAATTTTAATTTAGTATTTTTATGAATAAGTACCCTTATTGAATTAACTATTAATAGACACTTCTTTAGTAATTTGCTTTACTAACTCAGGACTTTTTATAAGTAGGTTTTGCCATTTTTGTCGATCAATCACAAACAAAGTTGTTGGTTCTAAGGTGCGTGCTGTTGCAACTTCAGGGATACTTTCTAATAGAGACTGTTCGCCGAAAAATTCCCCTGCTGAGAGAATGCTTAAGGGCTTTTTCAATTTTTCAATGTGAAGTTCTACGCTGCCTGAGATAATTAGATAAAATTTGTTGTTTAGTTCATCTTCTCGATAAATAACAACATCTGTAAATAAAGATTCTTGGTAGCCAACTTCAATAAGTTGTTGTAATAAAATCGAATTAAACTCTTGAAAAGAAGGAACTTTATGCAGCAGGTTACTTAAGTTTGGTTTAGGAAATGTAGTTTTTTCCCTGCATGAACGCGATCGCATTAATAATTCTTGGAAATCAACATTACCATTCATCTGCTTTAATAAAGCAGTTTTCTTGGCTTTGTCAGTTTCCGAAAGCAACTGCTGCACCCGGTCTTTGAGACTCTTTTCACGACTATAAACTATATCAGCCATTTCTTGAAACACCCGTGCCAATTGCCCAATTTCATCAGAACGCTTGGTTAAGAGTGTGAGCCTGTTTAAGTCAAATTCACTAGATGCAATTTGCTTTGCTGCATCATTCATTTCCAGGATAGGGTTGGTTAGCCAGCGAGTCGCCACTAGCCCTAGCAGCAAGCTGAACGCTAACGCACCAATTCCGACAACAATAGTGACATTTCTAGTGTGCTGGAAACCTGCCATAAATTCTTTTTCCGGCACAACTAAGACTACCAGCCACTTAAGACCATATTTGTCTTGAAAGGGAGTAATTTGCACTAAATTAGGTTCTGTCCTTTGTGAAGAAAACTTAAATTGCTGTTTCCCTTGAATTTTGCTAAAGCCACTGTATTTATTGTTTACATATTCAGCAGTGTCTTTAATCAGTGGCTCTTGAAAAAAATTCTTAGCTTCAATTTGTTTGCCTTGATCGTCAAAAATGCGATTGTCAGTTGATGCGGCAATTAATTTTCCCGAAGGTTCTACAATAAAAATTTCTCTAGAATTACCGTGACTCAATTTCTTAAGAAATTCACCGATTTGAGTCAAGAAAAAATCTACTGCCAAAACGCCTTGCAGCTTCCCACTACCTTTTTGATAAACGGGACGTACTGCTGAGACGCGCAGTTGAATTTCTTGAGTGTTTTTTTTCTCAAAAACTCCCGTCCAAGTCGGCTTTCCTGCTTTCACCGCCGTTTGATACCAGTTACGCTTGCGGGGATCGAAGTTACGTTGTTTATTTGACTCATTCCCACGATTTCCTTGCTCGTCTGCTTCATAGGCTACATATACCCTATTAATAGACGCATCGGCAACATTAAACATCAGTTCATCCTGATTACTCTTTTCTCTAATAATGCTTCGTAGTTTGCCAGACGCTTCGTAACCAAATAGAATGCCATTCACAGATTTAAACGCCTTGGCTTGATACCAAAAATGACGCTCTAATTTATTCGGTTCTTCCAAATTTAATTGGCCCTGCACAATTGCATCAGCATTTATTTGATTAATTAGATGCGGTGTTTCTAAATATTTTCTCAGATGTTCTGTAATCTGCTCACTCATCGTTCTCATACTTTGCTGCGAAAAATGTTCAGCATCGTGATGACTTGTATATAAAGCAATCGTTCCCAACACTCCTACACAAGTTAGTAGGGGAACTAAAAAAGCAATTGGAACAGTTGTTTTGATGGAAGGCATTTTTTTAGTTAGAAGTTATAAGGAACTGTTAATTGCTGATTGCTAATTGCTAATTGCTAATTTTTTCCCATTGGCCATTAGCCATTAGCCATTAACCATTAACCATTAACCCTTAACAATTTGCTGCAACTGCGTTAATTGATGATGATGCCATGCAAAATGCAGAATATTAATTCCCATTTCTTGGGCACCGCGAATAGTTTCTCTTGATAGCGATAAAGTATCATCAATTCCCCAAGCGCTAGAAAGTGAACCAACTACTAGTACAATGCCACCCCAGTTAAATAGGTGAATCGGGTAATTTTGCACAATTGGTAATTGAGCAAAGAGAAACGGTTGATTACGTAAAGAATGGTTAGAACTCAAAGTATCTGAATTGGCAGTAATAATGCCCATATCTTCAGCAAAATCGCGGATTGGTTGCAAAAATTCCCGTAACTGCTGAGTTAAATTTGACTCAACGGCTTTAAGTTCAGTTTCTAGCTCTTGGCGAACTGAGGTGATTTCCGATTCGTCGGTGAGGTTGGCGATCGCAAATCGCAATTGCTGTCTGACGGCACTTAGTTCAACAATATTCGCCTCTTGTATCGACACTTCTAGCAGTATCACTGCCCCACCTGCCAAATATTGACGTAAAGTCTGACGCTCAGACTCTTGTAATGTCAACAGTTGCCCAAGCGTGAAAAAGAGCAAATCGTAATCTAATTGCTCTGCACCTGCTTGCAATGTCACCTGGTTAACTGTTCCCTGTATAGCTGGGTAAAGAGCCGTAACTGATTGCATCAGGTAAGAAAACTTTGCAAAAGTCACAGCATCCCCCGTCTGTCCCGGAATTACTTGTGCTACCCGGACTTGCTCTAAACTTCGGACTTGTGCCAGCTTGCGGTAGCGTAGATCCAACTCGTTCGCTTCAGGATTTAGTACATCTGTGGCTGGTTCTAGCTGCACCTCACCAGGTTCGAGCAAAATCCGACACAGTTCTACATCAGTATCATTTGGTGGTGTAATCTTTTCATCAATCCGAAAAGTTTCTTGAAGCAGTTGCCGTTCTTCCAAACCTTGCAGACGGTCTGGATCTACATAATTAATCACCACATATACCACCAAAGAACCGCTAATAGATGGCTCTGAAGCGATATGAAATGCTAGCGGCTGCGGTACTACAATCGGGTTGCCACTATGGTCAATGGCAACCCCTGGTTGAATTAGCAGCCAGCGCCCATCCCGGTAGTCTTGTGCTACTTCAGAAGGTGGTGGAATTACGCAAACTCCCAGTCCGCTAACAATACCAGCTTGGTGTAGCGACTGATAATAAATATTCTGACGTTGGCGGTGATAATCATGAGCCAATCGCCAATGCTCGGCTGTGAGCAGCAAACCATTATTAACTTGTAGTCGTTGTAAAGGCTTAATTGATAAAGGTGGAAAGTGTGAGGACATAAAATATTTAATTGTTGATTATTAATTGTTAATTGCTAATGGAAAACTGAGTAATTGCTAATATAAATTCTAAATAATTTGCAAATATAAAAATTTTATAATTTTTTATCCTCTGCGGTTTTTTATTTATATTTTTAGTCATTAGCTATTAGCGCTTTTGATTCAATTGTTAAATCATAAGTACAAAATGCAGGTTTTTCTTGTTCAATAACACTACGGACAAAAGATTCATCAATTTGATTTTTATTTTCTGGGCGCAAATGCAGTGTGAAATGGAACGGGCGGCTACCACCTACAATAGAGTCTTCCCCTAACTTTGCTTCTCCAAACACACACCCTCGACTAAAAAATTCGGTAATTCCAATATGCTTATTTTTCTCATCAGATATGTGGTCATCTAAAGGTAACTCTGTTGCTAAGTGCAAGTAAAAACGCAATCCCCGCCGCGTACCACGCCATTGATAAATCTGCATGGCGCTTTTAATCAAATAGCGTTGTCGTTCCAGTCCGATTTGTGGTGTTTGATTCCAAGCTACCCAATGAGCCAGAAATGGTAACATCGCTTGAGGTGCAGTCAAGGGGTCAAGGTAAGCCCAGAGATTTTCTAAGGTATGAACGCAAGGTTCTAAGCTTTGCTCAAAGATTTTGAGAAAACGCCCGACAAAATCCACTTCCCGATAAATAGCAGGCAGGAAGTTGAGGTATAGACTGGGAGGACGTACATAAAGATTGAATGTAGTACTCTCTACTTGTCGCCTACTTGTGTCTGATTCAATTAAGTAGGCGTGGAGATGAACTATATAGTTGAGCTTGAGAGTTTCGTTAGGGTGTAACGCTGAGAGGGACTCAAAAAATTCAGTAGGTATCCTAAAATACAGCACTGCTTCCATCTGCTGACCCACACGGACTTCAGACCCCTCCATCCCAATGCGACACCACTCTTGAGGAAAGTCTCCTTTTACTTGCAAATCCAACTGTACGGGGCGAGATCCCACATTTCTCACTTGTACCACCATCTCGCTCGGTTCTCCTGGGCGCAGCAACAAGTTTAAATTCGGGCGCTCTTGAGCGTTTGTACCCATTCCTCCCCAAGAAATAGGGCGTTTTACTTCCGAAACTGGTATTGCTTCCGGGATTTGCATTGGAGTCAATTGCAGACTTAGAAGTTGGTTTTTGTGGGATTGTGTCATGAGTAGGGAATGGGGGGACAAGGGGACAAGGAGAACAATTCACGCCTTCTGACTTCTGAATGCTGACTCCTGACTAAATTACAGTAATTGCATGACTCGATCGCAGTTCACTATCTGCCCAGGAGCAGATTAGTCCCAGAGTTCCGGGGTTGATGATGTTATTAGGTGCTAGAGAGCGCGTCCAAGTGGAATCTTGTCGGCGGAGTTCAAATAAAAGGATGGTTCCGAGAAAGCGGACTCCGGTTGTTTTCTGAAATAAGCTGACGATATCTGATGGGTAGACGCTAGCACCAAATTGCCAGCCTTTACCATCAAGTCCACCTGTGAGTGGGTTGAGGAAACGGTATAAGGCTACTTGCAAGCTGCGGATAATCGCTTGCTGTGCATGAGGATTGTTGTATTCTGGCTCTAGCCCCACTTCTGCTTGCACGGCAACACCAACATATTCTGGTTCCCGCAGCCGCACTTGTACGCCCAATAAGCGTCGCTCATCTAGATAACTGAGGATTTGTGCGCTCAACGCTTGGTTGAGTGCGAATTGAGCCGGGTTGATGCCTTCAGCACGGTTAATGCTGTCGGTGTTGGCTTGCGGAACAATTAACAAGTCAACTATACCTCTGGTAGTTTCGTCATTGGCGCGTGGGGGGCAACACACACGAGAAACAGCACCTCTGCCAGCTTGCAGTGCCAAAGTTTCAAAGTCTTCGGGAGTAACGGCGCGATCGCGTGTCCTAAGTATTCGTGGCACTCGCATCACGGCATCTTCTAAAGATTCCGCATCAGCACCATTCCGAGCGGGGACATGATTTATTACCCTTTCTACATAAGGAATTGCGGTTTTGGGAATTCGCAAGGAGCCGCTAGTTACGTTGCCTTTGCGTCCGCCTCCTGTGCGGTATGCAACCATCCGAATCAGCGAACCTTTGGGGGGGATGGCTCCATACTGTCGTTCCATCTGTTGGACAAAGTGCGCTTGTTCTCCAAGTTGGGTGATGCTTTCACCAGCGATTTGTATTCTTCCCCGTAGCTGTACTTCTTCGCGCATCTGGGCTGGTTCCCGAATTAAAAAACCAAACTGCACTTCTCCTGTGAGCGAATCAATCCGATAGTGGCGGTCAGATGGACTCGAATCAGCAAAATCGTTGACCTCGCTCCAAATCTCCGGCAACCCACCAGGCGGCGATATCAGAATGTATTCTCCTGGTTCTCGCGGCAAAATTGAGGTATTTTGCAGTTGAAATTTCTGTCCGGGAGTGCCGTCACTTTTACCAATTAATTCATCTAGTACTAAATTACACTGACTGGCATTCACCGTCCCGCCTATGGAACGAGCGGAAATGCTGATTAATTGAGGCGAGTAAGTGTATCCTGACTGTGTACCCATTGGTAGCGTATAAACACAGCGCAGCCAGCGTCCCTGATAAGCGGCAAAGTAGGTGACGGGAAATTCTTGAGGCAAGTGCAACACAACATCAGCTTCGGCAACGGTGTTGGGGGCGGGGGGTTGCCCATCACTAAAGCTGAAACCACGGGTGCCATCATCGGACTCTTGCAAGAGAATCGGTTGCCAATATTGCCCATTCCAAGCTTCCCAATGGCGGGGCGGTGTATCTGGGTTGATACCTGTGGATGTAGCGGCTTCTCCCCGTAGTTTGATGGCGAGGACGTTGCCGCTAATTGGCTGTTCGGGACTGAATACCAGGTAAAAACAGTTTCCCGGTTGGGGATGTTCTTCAAAAATCGACTGGGCGCGTCCTTCCCAATTGTCATTATGTCGCGTCCAGAGATTTGTCAGGCGATCGCGTAATACTGTTGGTGTTGTTTCTGCCGTCCTCGCACTCAACAAGTGGGTAATTTCCGGCTGACCAATTCTCAGAGTTTCGTCAGTACTAAAGACAATTGCTTCTTCTGTTTCGGTGCGAATAGTCGCAACTTCTCTACCTGCGGGAATTTCGTAAGTATGGGGAAGGGCAGAACTCAGGTAGAACGTTAGTTCTGTTTGGGCTGGGGCGGCTGGGAGCAAGCGAATACCCAGCATTTCCAGAAACACGACAAAATTACGTCGCGGCACTTGGTTAAAGCGCACCATCATCTGGTCAGTCAGCCACGCAAACAGTTCTACCAGCGTGATACCAGGGTCGCCCGGATTGTAATTCGTCCACTCAGGACAATAGCGCGGGATGCGAAGAATGCACTCGTCTACTAAGTCTTTGAAGGTGCGATCGTCTAAATTTGATTTTGGTAGTTTTGGTAAAAATTCAAATTCTATGGTCATTTTTTACATTGCTAATTGCTGATTGCTAATTGCTAATTGCTAATTGCTAATTGCTGATTGCTAATTGCTGATTGCTAATTGCTGATTGCTAATTGCTGATTGCTGATTGCTGATTGCTGATTGTTTTTTCGATTAGCCATTAGCCATTAACCATTAACCATTAACCATTAGCCATTAACCATTAACCATTAACTATTAGCCATAAGATAAAACGGAAAAACCAAACTTCGCTGTTCGTGGCTATTCCTGGGGTGATATTCAATAATAATGTCTAAGCGACCACGGACTGGATCTGGTTCGGTACGCACTGCATCAAGGATAATTCGGGGTTCCCATTTCACTAGTGCTTCTTGGGTATACAGTTTTGCCAGCAACAGCGTTTGTGTATTCATTGGTGCAAAGATTAACTCTTCTAAACGACAGCCAAAATCTGGTCGATACACCCTTTCACCCAATCTAGTCCGCAAAATAATCAGTATTGATTCCTCTATATTTGGGATTATGGAACTTTGTTGTACAGTTCCCTGAACGCTAACTCCGAGTGGAAATGCCCATCCTTTACCCAAATGGGTTTCGTTGTTTTCTTCTGACATATTACTCTTCTGAGGTTGAGTAGTTTTCGGTATTTAACATCTAGTCCCAAATCGGAACTAGATTGATTATTAAATCCCGAAAAAAGTGATGTAGGTATTCATTAATACCCCTCCCTAACCCGACCCTAATAAAGGGGAGGGAACTTGATTTACGGTTTCCCCCCTTTCTAAGTTGGTGGGGAGGAATTGCCACCGGAAGAAAGGAAGGGAACTTGATTTCCGGTTTCTCTTGGAAAGGGGAGGGAACAAGATTTATTTTTCCCCCTTTCCAAGCTACGGTGTATACACAAGTCTGAAGTGGCTCAAGAATCTGGGTTTTACCCCACCCTAACCACTACCCGAATTCAATAAACGACTACCCAAATTCAATAAACGACTACCCAAATTCAATAAACGACTACCCGAATTCAATAAACGACTACCCGAATTCAATAAACGACTACCCGAATTCAATAAACGATCGCCCGAATTCAATAAACGATCGCCCGAATTCAATAAACGACCGCCCGAATTCAATAAACGACTAGATTTAAGAAGAAATTCGACTTGTGTGTACACGGTAGCCTTTCCAAGGGAGGTAATTTTACTTGTGTCTAAACCGTAGCTTTTATAAGGTGGGTAAAGGATCTACTGAAAATAGAAGCAAAACGCTGTAATTGTTTTAAACAACTTTGAGCCAATATGGTATGTAATGTAAATTATATTTAATTAATTTTGGATTCAACAGTAATATCACTGAAATGTGGCAAATACCGTCAGTGTTATCGCCGTAAAATCCCAGTTATGAGACAAAGAGAAATAATTATACCTAAACGGCGTGGAGAACGAAAAGTACTATAAAACGCCACACTGCTGCTGATTAAGGGGTACTGGCTGTAATAGATGAATGTAACTACTGAAAGTTATAAATATTTATATAAAACTCCATAACAATACTGAACTGTAAAAACCCTGATGCTGTGCCAAACTGGGACAGTCATATAGTTAATACTAAAATCTGGGGTTCCTAATGACACAGCAACCGCTTCAAAAAAAAGCTTTATCGAAATCAACTGCTACACCTAGCTCATCAGAATTTCTGCAAATGCGACCTTTTGCACAAACAAGCAAAACGGAAACACAAGAGGATCTTGTACCCCCAAATTTACAAGCGCAAGTAGAGCGAGCCAGTCGATATGGTTACAGTTTTGGAAAGTTAGCGATTCAACCCAAACTGACTATTGGTGAACCGGGAGATAAATACGAGCAAGAAGCGGATAGAGTAGCAGCGCAAGTGGTGCAGCGTATAAATCAACCTGATGCAGTGTCTTCTAGGCAAGAAGAGAATATACAGCGTGTGGAAAAGCCAGAAGAGTCAGAAATACAAATGAAATCCTTGGTGCAACGTCGGGAAGCCATTGGTGGAGAAGAAGCATCAACAGATTTGGAATCAGCAATTAACAGTGCAAAGGGTGGCGGACAGCCATTAGATGCAGGTCTGCAACGGTCAATGGGACAAGCAATGGGCGCTGATTTTAGTGGGGTTCGGGTACATACGGATGCTCAGTCAGACCAGTTGAATAAATCGATTCAGGCGAAGGCATTTACGACGGGGCAGGATGTGTTCTTTCGCCAGGGGGTGTATGAGCCAGAGAGTAGTGGGGGGCAGGAGTTGATCGCACACGAGTTGACCCATGTGGTGCAGCAGAAAGGGGGGGCGGTGATGCGAGCGCCTTTCCCAGCCACACAGTTATCGCAACACCCAAACAGCGAATCCACAGTACAGTTGAAACCGAAAAATATCTCAAACAAACACATCTTAAAGGTAGACAATGCAGGAGAAGTAACGAATGAACCAGCAGAGAGAGATGACCCACCGGTCTCCTACCCATTGAATTTGGCATTAACATTGGGAGTGCTAGCGACCAAAGGAGGGGAGGCGACAGGCGGACACTTGTTCAAAAGGGAATATGGAGGTGCAGATGACTACAAGAACGTAGTTACCTGGAGTGAAAAAAGCGAAGAAAAGTATACAAGTGGATTTGAAAAAAAGTACCTGGAGGAAGCAAAATTAGAAGCGACCGGGAAGGGGGGATGTGAGAGGAAAGTAGAAACAGCAGCAAGTTTTCGAGATTTCACCGACCTGGATCTGAACACGATCGACCTACCGGACAAAGAACAGAACGGAAACATAATAAGCAATAGGACAATAGGAAAAGAATCCAAAAACTCGGAGGGAAAGGCGGCGAAGTATAAGTTGACGAAACTAATAAAAGGAGCAATGGAATCAATACCAGATCAGGTAACAGGAAAAGTAAAAGGCAAAACGACAGAAGTCAAATGGGAGAGGCAGGGGAAGCTGATGAATATGGATGGGGGGATAAATGAAGGGAGGGTAGCCCAGGTGTTTGAAGACATATTGGACGGCGTAGGGGAAACCGCACAGATAGATCGTGCAATACGGAAGATAGATACCATGTGATGAAGAGAGAAATTCTACTATTTCCCTGGGCTGATTTTGTTGGCAACTTTACTGTTTTTAATATCTTCAAATTGCGATCGCTAATCTTGTAGTGCGATCGCCCTATTAGGGTGCGGAAACGTTGTGTAAAGCACCTTTTTGGGTTAGAGTGCGATCGCCTGCTCTTGTAGGGTTGCAAATATATATGCCATGATTTCTCAGAAAATCGCCAAATATTGATTGATTTTTTGCCGACATTATCATCTTGCTACTATCTAGCGATCGCTTGTATTACGCATAATCTTTTGTTTACCCATGAGTTATGATTAACCATTAATTTTGATGATTAAAATCATGCGGGTAATTAGTCGGAGGAGTTTACGAGAATTTTGGGAAAAGCATTCAACAGCTAGAAATAGCTTAATTTTTGGTATGACAGAATCACTAAATCTGAACTTGAGAATTTTATCCAATTGCGTCTACTATTTCCCTCGGCTGATTTAGTTGGCAACTTTACTGTTTTTAATATCAGTGGGAATAATTATCACTTAATTACTTACATTGACTATCAAGCACAAATTATCTTTATTCGTGCCGTTTTAACCCACGCAGACTACGATAAGGAGAATTGGAAAAATGACGACTGGTTTAACAACCCCTAGCCCTTATTATCTTAGTTTAATAACAGAATTTGCACCTCGTCCTATTACAAATGATACTGAATTAACGGCAACTCAACAAAGGATTAACTCAATATTAGATAAAAGCAATCTTAATCATGACGATCGTGATTACCTACAGGTATTAGGAATCTTAGTCTATGATTATGAAGAAAAAAATGAACAATTGCCAGAATTAACTGATAGAGAATTATTACAAACATTAATGTCAGACTATAATCTCAAGATACCAGATTTTTTCGGAATTTTTCCGCAAGAACAAACAGTTTTAGACATATTAAACGGAAAACGTCAACTCAATCCTCAAGAAGCTTTCAAATTGCGATCGCTAATCTTGTAGGGTGCATTAACTGAAAGTATGACACCAACCCTACCCTAAACTAAGCGATCGCTAATCTTGTAGTGCGATCGCTTTCTGTGCTGCGAGTGCGATCGCTCTTGTAGGTTGGGGTAAGATCGCGTTATCGGCTGTTGGGTTTCACTTCTCTATGGGACGCTTTGCGATCGTTTAACTTAACAAACAAATTCATGGAGAATAAAACGAATCTAAAATTTCGTCAGGTAAAGGTGAATCAAAGGTATCAGCAATTGTCAATTCGCCTTTAGCTACTCCAAGAGGACGAGCTTGATTGTGTTGAATTAAAATTTGACGAATGATTTCAATTTCATCATTAGACAAAGGATTATTAGGGTCTAATTCTTGATGATTATCTCGTAGATAATGCCATTTTTCAATTATTTTTCGCGAAGATTCATTACGCGGAATACCTGTTTCTAGTACCTCATCCAGTAGACGATCGATATTATTACTCAATTCTGTTAATGTAACCTTTTTCATTGTGTTCCTTTCCCTAAAATCGCCTGACGAAATTCTCTGACTGCTTCAACCCTTGAAGTTTGGGCAATTAGAACACACCGTGATAGTAAATCGATATCCAGCTCAGTTAGTCCAGGAAGCTCACTACGGTAAATTCGCTCATAGTTTTGCTCTTGCAGGTGATAGAGGGAGAAAAATCCATCTTCCCAGAACCAGACTTCAGGGACACCTAATGCCTTGTATCGCTCCAGTTTGTTAGAACCGCCACTGCTAAACACCACTTCTATTGAGATATCAGGGATGAGCTGCTTCTGACCAAGCCAGTAAGACTCATCGGCTTGGGCAGATGCTGTTCCTTGACATTCCTGAGTCATCGACCCAGCAGGGATAAATTCGATGCCCTTCTCTATCAGAAACAGTTCAATTAAGAACCCAATGATGGTTTTGAAAAATTCGTGGTCTTCTCCAGGCGTCAGAATCTCAATTGTGCCGTTGTAATAAAATAGCCGCACACCGTCATAGCCCTCAAAGCCTTTTTGGATTAGCTTGAACTGTTCCCATGTGCCATCGTAACGAACAATTCGTTGGTCGGTGGCTTTGTTCAGTAGTTGTACCATCGCCTTCGCCTCATGCTCGTATTAGGTCAACTTAACGCGAAATGGGCGGTTAGAAACAAACATCTCATTTAATCATTCTACTAAATACCTGGAATCTCAGATAACTCACATTTCAACTCTTCCACAGCAAAACCTGTGGCTTTCTGCCATTCCTCAATCGTAAAATTGTAGCCGTGTTGTTCTGCCATTTGTACAAATGTCTCCACATCAGGAGCAGTATTCAGCCTTTGGCGCAAATTGGGATTAACCTGAGCTTCTCTAAATAGTCTGGTAACTTCTTGCTGTGCCATAATTTACTCCTTAAATAACGAAAATTTTAAGTAATTGCTAATTGCTAATGGCTAATTGCTAATTGCTGATTGCTGATTGCTCATTGCCATTAACCATTAACCATTAGCCATTAGCCATTAACCATTAGCAGTCTTAACCCATCCCTTCACCTCAACATCAGTAAGTTGTCTTTCCATCTTCATGTACTCGTTCTTAGCGGCTTGCAAAATATGCTCCATCCGCACGGGCTGGTCGGCTTCGGCGGCAATAAAGGCCGCGTTGAGAGCGATGTTCCGAATATTACCGCCTGCTACCTGCAATTTTGCGAGTTTCCACTCATCAAGCTCTTCAATAGGTGTCTGGCTGGGAAACGCCTTGAGCCAAATCTCTGCTCTTTGATTGATATCAGGAAACAGAAACTGGACAATAAACCGGATGCGGCGGAGAAATGCCTGGTCAATGGAATTTTTGAGGTTTGTTGTCAAAATAGATAGCCCTGGATAAGCTTCCATGCGCTGCAACAAATAGGCGACTTCCATATTGGCGTGGCGATCGTGGGAATCTTTCACCTCAGAACGCTTGCCAAACAAAGCATCTGCCTCATCAAACAGCAAAATTACACCGCCCATCTCCGCAGCATCAAACACCCGCCCCAAGTTCTTCTCTGTTTCGCCAATATACTTACTCACCACTGCACTCAAGTCAATGCGGTATAAATCTAACCTGAGTTCTCGTGCTAGCACCTCCGCCGCCATCGTTTTACCTGTGCCACTTGCTCCAGCAAATAAAGCACTGATTCCCAGTCCTCGCTTACTTTTGCCGCCAAAACCCCAGCGTTCGTAAACTTTGGTGCGTTGGTGAATGTGTTTTGCTGCTTCTCGCAGTACTTCCTTTTCGCGTTCCGGTAACACTAAGTCATCCCATCCCGCCGAAGTTTCCATACGTTGTGCTAGTTCATCCAAACGCGGACGCGCTTGAATACGGCAGATGTCCCAAAGAAGCAGAGGGGGAGAATTAACGTCTCCTGACTCCTGACTCCTGGCTTTCAAGCAAGCGGCACGAATGCCACGATCGCTAAGGTTAAAGTGAGAAACTAGGGCATCAACGTGTCCGTTGAGGTTGGGGGCATCGCTCAAAGCTTTCTGCCATAATAGACGCTGTTCTTCAGAAGTGGGGCTGGTAACGTCGAAGGTGATTAATGGGCGATGCTTCTGGCGACGGCGATCGCTACTCAATAGAATTACAGGCACTTGGATGCTTTCTAGAAATTGAGAAATCGCTTTTTCTTCCTTCCTATCCAGCATTTCTAGGCGATCGCACTCTAGTAACAAGGCCAGATTATTTAAACTAAATTCCCGTTCCCACAGGCACTTGACCGAGTTAAGAATGCTAATATCTGTGGGCAGTAATTCTACAGAAAGAGTGTAAGGTACAAAGTTAAGTTTGTCACAAGCAGTGGAGGCGATCGCTAAAAGCGAAGCCGCATCGTTGCCACATAACTGCAACAGTGGCAGTAGCGGTTCTGATGGCGTTAGATACCAAATACTTACCATCTGTTCTACTAATTGCCAGTGGGAAGGAACTAGTTCTTCGCTCTTGGCTACAGCTGCGCCCATTGCTACAAGCCGTTCATTGAGATGATATGTACCCGTGAGATAGTGCAAAATTTGCTCGTCAATTCGCAAAGGACTGGTAGTGAGAGTATTACCAGCGCCAATTTCAATCAGCCGCGATCGCCGCAATGAGCCAGTGGGAGCCAGCGCTTCCCAGTAAGCATCTTCCAGCACCGCCAAAGCCAGACTGAAAGTAGGATAGTTCTTCTGGGCATCTCCTTGAGCAGCCGCACAAAGCGGAGCAAAACTAGCATCTAACTCCACCCCCGCACACAAAAGCAATACATCCCGTTCAAACGCTGACAAATTGAAGGTTTGACAAAGTTGTTCCAAGGCTGATGGGGGAGATGACGCAAAGAGTGACAAAGGTGGGGGCGTGGTGTTTTCTCCAGCTTCCTCCCCCTGCATCAAAGCTTGTCGCACACGGACAAGTTCTTGCATTAAGTAGCGTTGATTTTCTCTACGCCAGTCAGCATTTCTGTAAAAAATCATCTGTGAAAAATCACTTTTCCAACTCAGCAATTAAGTTCTGCAAATAGTCAAAAGCCTCTTTAGGCGGGAGTAAGATGGCTTTACCCTGTTGTAAAATTTCGTACTTTCCTTTGTGGTAGCCGTGCCCCACAATCAATCCCATTTTTATGGCTTTGTTTCCCATCTCATTCAACATATTTGTACTGGCAAATTCATATTCTTGTTCTAACTGCTCTCTCAACATTTGTTTAGCATCCATAGTAGTGTTTGGTAAGTAAAACGGCGTAATATTTGCTAATTGTTAATTGGTATAAATGCCAATCTTTCATTAGCTATTAGCCATCGGCCATTAGCTATTAATCTTAATTATTAGCCATTAACCAATGCTTATTGTGAATTTAGGCGCGTTATACCACTTAAAAGTAGGACTAGTTTCATCTCGATCGATACTCAGTAAACTTTCCGCGCCATCGATTTGTACGCGCAGCAAATACTCGCCCACTTTTACACTTAGGAGATTAAAAGCAATGGTATCGCTATTAGCACTGCGCGATTTAGCTTCAAATTGGTAACTTAGAGGATTGTCAATTGACCATTCATTCATCACGAGAACAACTCGCTGTTTCTTGCCTACCATGACATCTAGCTGTACGTTAAGAATTGCCGATCGCAGTTCCTCAAAACGTCCTTGGGACTTGGAGAGGTTAAAAACCTTGATGGTCGGACGAAGTACAAACGGCGCAACATTTGACTCAATGGTACGATGTCCATTGTTCACAGTTGGAGTACCAGTTGGAACGCTGTGAATGACTTGCAAGGAAGTCACACCTGCCCGTAGGCAATCAATAGACAAGTCTGAAAGAGGTAGAATAATTTGGGTTTCGCTTACCTCTGATGGCGAAACATCAAAGCCGTTAATTCGCACTCTTGTAATGTCACTCGCCAGATGCCTACCGTATATGTGCAAGGTGCTATTGGCCATTATTGGCTCTAATTTACCTGCCGCAGACACCACTTGTTCGACTACGGGACGGTTGGGAAAAGGAACCACACCACCTAAATTGCGATCGCCTACAGGTAATGACCGCTTCAAGGACTCTTCGCCCTCAATCATCACTACAGTTACTTTGTAAATCAGCGAAAGCATATAGGGAGCTTGGAAGAACACTGTCCAAACCTTAGATAGGTCATCTAGGCTCAGATCCATCGGAACGATGAGTAATTGCTGAATCTGATCTCCGAGGTTAGAACCAGCCAGAAATCTATAATTTGGCACACTCAACGCTTCCTGAATAGTATCGCCTGAAATTGTTGAGCGATCGTTAAGCGTGCGAACCACACTACCTAATAATCGCTGTGCTTCTAACTCCGTATCATTACCATAAAAGCTAATTGCATAATAAAGGTCAAGTGCTGCCTGACGCCTGATTGTAGCTCCCTTTGAGCGTGGCATAGCGTCCGCATTATTAAGAGCGGGATTGCGACTAACATGATACAGAAAAAGATTAATACCGATTTCTGGTGTTCCATTGCCGATATTTCTAGGCTGCACCGTTGTGACTCTCGCACCATCTATATCTACCTGTACGGCAGATTGTAAAATGCTTTGGAAAATTGCTGTCACAGTTGCAACAGCCTGATAATTACTCACGTACAATTATGTTGATGAAAAAATGATTCTATTCTTTGCGTAACATTACTGAGCAAAATTTGAAAAATTTAGTTTTTCTACTTTATCCAAGTCTTAGGTGATTGTCCATTCATCTTGCCTTTTGGAAGGCAGGAAAAGCCATTTCTAATTTACTAATGCACAATTTAGTTATATTTAACTAAGAATATTTTGGTAAATACATAATTAAAGTTTATTTTATAAATAAACTAATTAAATAATTGTTATCAAAATCAGGTTATTAAGCTCTTGTAAAACCAGAGTAATGTGTGCCAACTTATATGAGTAATGTAAAGATACTGGGCACTACGGGGAAGTAATTTCTAAAATTAATGTAATAATAGTTACATTTTAGAGTCAGAAACAAAGCGTTAAAATCTCCAAGTAATTACTTAAAATCATCTTGGCAGGGGTTTCTCTACTTGCGAACCAGACGCCAGTTATCCAGATTTCAGCCCCGCTAGTCTAACACGATGCAAAGTGCTAGAGGGCGTGATGAATGTACCTGAAATAACTGTAGTAGTCGCGGTTGTGATTCAAATTTGTAGTTGATGGTGATATGGTAGCGTCAATAAATTCAGATTTTAAACACCCGTAAATAAGACCATATTGCTCACATAAGAGTAGGTCGAGTTACTCTCGCCGATAAAAGCAATACACTGCCACTCTTTGTGCGTTATCTACCCCTAAACCCAATACCGTTCAGTTAAGCTTTTTTCTCCCCCCCTGCCTCCTCTGCTCCCTCTGCCTGCCTGAACAGATAAATTCCTTAACTGAACCGTATTGCCCCTAAACCAATGGAGGATTGTTACAAATGGCATTAGATTATTTTGCTCCTGGTGTCTACGTTGAAGAGGTAGACCGTGGTAGCCGCCCAATTGAGGGTGTCAGTATGAGCGTAGCGGGCTTCGTAGGCTTCACCGAAGATGTTCGTGGTGACGCAGATTTATTCAAACCAATGATGGTTACAAACTGGAGCCAGTATTTAGAGTACTTTGGCAAAGGTGGCTCAGATGGGTTTACAGACTTTGATGCCTACCTACCTTTTGCAGTGAAGGGCTGGTTTGATAACGGTGGGGGACGTTGTTGGGTGGTGAGCATTGGCACCAAACTACCTGGTTCCTCTGCTCCGACTTCCGAAGAAACTGGCACCAGACTGCTTACCCCTGGTGGAAAGCCATCTTTGATGTTTAACCTCAAGCTGCCAGAAGCAGAAGGCAGTGTACCTGCCTTACCACCGAGTGGCGGACGGTTCATAGTTTCGATTCTCGAAAGTGAGCCGAAGCCTTTACCAAATGATGCACCAGAGGGTACAGATACCCCGATTAATACAGGTGAATACTTCTCAGTTATTGTCCGTAGTGGCGACCAAATCCTTGAGCAGTATGACCATCTAACTTTGAACCAGCAGGTTGACACTGCGGTGGCTGATTATGTAGTAACTGCGCTGGAAAGTTCCGAGTTTGTGCAAATTGCTAATATTTCTCAGACAGGTCAAGCTCTCTCTCGTCGTCCAGCCAATGGTTCCTACGAAATTGCTCCACCACCATACGTTGCTCGTGCCGAACACATGACACGGGATGTGACTGGGGTACGCACCGACAAAACTGGTTTACAAGGCATTTTTGAAGTAGACGAAGTGGCGATGGTGGCTTGTCCTGATGTTATGCGAGCATACCAAAACGGACTGATAGACTTGGATCAGGTACACGGTGTCATAGAAATGATGCTGAGTATGTGCGAAAACTCTTTCCCAGGGCCAGCTTACCGGATGGTGGTGATAGACCCGCCGCCTGTTAAGCCTGGCAAAAACGAGAACCGTGCTGTTACTCCAGACCAGCAAAAACCGCAAGATGTGTTTAATTGGCTGAAGGAATTTAACCGCCGCTCAATGTTTGGGGCGCTTTACTATCCTTGGATAAAAGTATCCAATCCCCGCAACGGTGGTAAACCAATTCTGGTTCCCCCTTGCGGTCATATGATGGGTGTTTGGTGTCGTACCGACCAGTCACGAGGTATTTTTAAAGCACCAGCAAATGATACTCCACGTGGGGTTCTCGGTTTGGCGTATGAAACCAATATGCGAGAACAAGAACTACTGAACCCTGTAGGTATCAACTGTATTCGTAACTTTGCCAGCTACAACCGAGGGTTCAAAATCTGGGGCGCTCGTACCTTAGTAGAACCAGATAATATCCAATGGCGTTATATCAGTGTCCGTCGTCTCATTAGTTATATTGAGAAATCCATTGAGATGGGTACTCAATGGGTAGTATTCGAGCCGAACGATATGGATTTGTGGGAGCGGGTGAAGCGCACTGTCAGCAACTTCCTTGAGCAACTCTGGCGGGAAGGAGCGCTGTTTGGTGGTTCTGCTGCCGAATCATTTTATGTGAAATGCGATGGTGAAATGAACACCCACGAAACAATGATGAAAGGTCGTCTCTACGTTGAGGTTGGTGTTTGCCCAGTACGTCCAGCAGAATTTGTCATCTTCCGCCTTAGCCAGTGGGCACCAGGACAGTAAGTAATAAAAATTAGGAGACAGGAGAGAGAATTCTCACTCTGTCCCTACTTCTACATTTCCCGCATTTAGATAAGGAGTTGAAATATGGCTGATTTAAAACCAATACCTAGTAGTAGGTTTTATGTAGAATTTGATGGTGTTACTGAGAAACTGCTTAAAAATGTCGCTGAGATGAACTTTACAGGTCAAACGACAGGACACGAAAAGCCACTTGCCTCTACTAAAGATGGTAAAACGCTTTGGCAAACAACTTCAGGCGGTTTCAAGCAAAATCCTAACTTCACTATTGAGGTTTACTTAGCTGAAGGTGACATGGATTTTTACAACTGGATGAAGGCTACGATGCCAAAAAGCGAAGGAGGAGACGGTAAGTGGGCTGAGAACAGAAAGGGTGGCGCTATAGTTGCCTACGATAGTAGTGATACAGAAGTTATGCGCTGGAAGATAACTAAGGCTTGGATTAAATCTTACAAAGTCTCGGAGTTTGCCGCCGACAGCAATCAATTGGCTGTAGAGACATTTGAAATTGTCTGCGAACAAATAGACCGCACAAAATAAAATATTGGCTAATAGCTAATAGCTAATGGCTAATGGCTAATGGCTAATGGCTAATGGTAACAATCTAGTTAGCAATTAACAAAATCTAATACTTGTACAGGAGTTAACTATGGCAAAAGGTGAAGTGCTTGCTTGCTCTAAGTTTTATGTAGAGATTGACGGACTGTCAGACTTAATTGTCCAAAAAGTAAGCGGTATCTCTATAGAGTTGCAAACTGCTGGAGACCAGAATCCTTTTGGTGTTACAAAAGGAGGAAAATCTGCAATTCAGGCGACAGTTACCGGAGTCAGTAATGGAACGGTCACGGTGGAATATGTGTCTACTGTTCAGGATGACAGATTGATAAAATGGTACACTGACTCCCACTCACAACCCACTACAGGCGGAGGAACTTCAAATAAAGGAGTGCTTAAAACTGGCTCTATCATTCTGTATAATCAGGGTGGCGAAGAAGCAGCACGCTGGAATTTGACAGGTGTTATGCCCAAAACTTATAAATCAAGCCAACTGGAGGCAGGCACGACAGAACTAGCTAAAGAAACAGTCGAATTAGCTTTCCACTCCATCCGGCGTACTAAGTAATTTGAGATTAGTTAATGGCTAATGGCTAATGGGAAAAACAATTAGCAATTAGCAATTAGCAATCAGCATTTTATCAATCTAAAATTACAAAATACTTCTGTGACAGATAAGCAGTACGAACTTTTAACTTCTTCTCGTTATTACTTAGAAATTCGGGTAGATGGCAGTGACGATCGCATTGACGGCTATTTCATGGAATGTCAAGGATTTGAGCGTACTCAGGAGGCGATCGAGTTTTGTCAGGTGACTCCCCAGAAATGGGGTAAAGATGGCAATAGCGTTGGTCGAGTAGCACGCACTAAAATACCAGGAAATTCTCACAGTGGTAATTTAATTTTGCGTCGCGGGATGACTGTTTCTATGGCGGTGTGGGATTGGTTCAGTGCCGTTGAAAAAGGCAACTGGGCAAAACAACGCCGCGATGGTGATTTAACTCTCTACAACCAGAATGCTATTGAACAGGCAAGATTTAGATTTTTGGGAGCATGGCCCATAAAATACAAAATTTCTGATGTTAGTGCAAGTAATAGTGAGTTTGAAATCGAACAAATGGAGTTGGCAATTGATGAATTTAGTCGAATTAAATGAGGATCGACGCCATTAATCATGTCTCTAAGAAGCTAATAGCTAATGGCTAATAGCAATTAACAATTAGCTGTTAACAACACTCTTTACTCTTAGTTGAGTCTTATAGTACTTAGATAATGCAAACAGAGTTTGAATTTACTTTACCAAAAGGCTATCTTGATGTTGATGGTAATGTTCATCGCAAAGGGATAATGCAACTGTCACGGGCAATTGATGAAATTGTGCCATTGCGCGATCCACGAGTTAAGTCGAATCCGGCTTATGCAACGATCATTATTCTTTCACGAGTGATTAGCCGCTTAGGTGCATTGGAAGAAGTCACGCCTATCGTGATTGAAGAGCTATTTGCCTGCGATCTTAACTATCTACAAAAATTCTATCGGCATATAAATGAACTAGAACCGGAGGTTATGGAGCCAGAGATAACGTTAAAATCTTAGTTTGGATATAATCGGACTACAAGAGTTGTTAAACGCTCGAAAATGCTGCTGATAGCTAATAGTAAATGGTTAATATTAAGAGAAGAATAGCAATTAGCTATTAACAAAAAAAGTTCAAAATCTATTGAAGATTGCTATATAAAAACTTGATGTTAACTACAGAGTTTGATTTTACACTTCCTCGTGGATTGATGGATACAGAAGGCGTAGTTCACCGTGATGGGGTAATGCGACTCGCTACGGCGAAAGATGAAATCGCTGTGCAAAAAGATCGGCGTGCCAAAGAAGGTGAAGCGTATAGCACTTTAGTGATGTTTTCACGGGTGATTGTTCGTATAGGTACACTGTCAAAAATTACTCCCGAAATACTAGAAAATCTATTTACCCGTGACCTAAGCTATCTGCGCGAGTTTTACAACCGTATTAACCAACAAGGCAATTTAGAAATTCCTGTGTGTTGTCCTAACTGTAATAATAAGTTTTCTTCGGAGTTGGCGCTATCGGGGGAATTTTAGGCTACCCCTCAAATCAACTTTATGAGGAGGTAGCCTATGTTGCTTCTGAGTTCCATTGGTCGTTAGAAGAAATTCTCGATTTGGAACATAGCGATCGCCGTCGCTGGGTTATGGAAGTTGGCAAACTTAGAGAGTAATCGATAATAGCTAATGGTTAATAAGAAAAACAACTAGCAAATATGACTAAATCACAAATTAACGGCAAATTATTAGAACAAATTTTACATGACTCATTCTTGATAGAGCAGTTGAGCGATCGCGTTTACAAACTTTTGTGTGAAGACCTCCGCAAGCATCAAGAACGCAGTCAAGGATATGGGAGCCGAATTTAATGGCAACAACAAATGGAACACAAGCTTTTGGACTCAACTACGTCACAGCTAATCGTTTCTATGTGGGATTAGAAAGTACTATCTCTGCTTCGTTCACTGAGTGTCAGGGTTTGGGAGTTCGAGTCAAATACGAAACTTATTATGAAGGAGGTGTGAATGACCAGCAACGTATCTTGCTAGGACAGCCAGAATTTTCAGAAGTGACTTTAAAGCGTGGTCTTAGTGATGATATGGTATTTTGGCAATGGGCAAGTCAAGCTATGAGAACTGATTCCCAAAAGGCGATCGAACGTCGCAACGTTAACATTTTAGTATTCAACCAAGCCGGCGAAACCATGCAGTGTTGGACGCTGATTGGAGCTATACCTGTCGGTTGGAAAGCTCCTCAATTAGCAGCAGATTCCTCTACAGTAGCGATTGAAGAATTAACCTTGGTTTATGAAGGCATTAAAGTTGCTAAATCCGGTACAGCTTCTGCAACCTCCCTCAAGGGACGCAATAATGGCTATTTTGGTAGTAATTAAGCAATGCCTGAATCAAATAATGCGCTTTTAAGTGAAACTTCTCAATCAAAGTTAACAAAATCAACAGGATCTCTAAGTAAAAAAGACGCATTGTCGCCACATAAGCCTTTGGGAAGCAATCAGGGACTTACCCCGCAATTTCTCGTACCATTAGGAGTGCAGTCTCTTTCTATACTAGATCCTACAATTTTTTCTTCTAAAAACTCTGAATCAGATTTTTCTAATAACCTGTTTGAGGATTCACCATTTTTTTCAGAATACCGAGCTGCGACTCCAAAACATAACGCAACAAAACAAGTTTCTCGTGATTTAGTCACTTCATCATCGACAAAGCAAATTTTACAAAAAAAACTAGATTCAACAATTTCACCTCTGCAATTTTCCAACCTGACAAGAAAATTGCAGAGATCGGAATTTTCCGATACACAAGCTGATTTTGCAGTTAACTTTGAGTCACATAATACCCAGCATGAAGCAGCCGATATTGAGGATCGGCCAGAGTCGGTTATAGTTGATTCTCTCGCACTTTCCCCGATGCAGGCGATCGCACCAGTAACTAATTTAATACCAAAGGTTCAGCCAAAAACAGATTTTGATTCATTTCCTAGATTACAGCCGTATACAGAAACAATGCCATTGGCTTCAGACAGTAATATTACGGCTGAAAGCTCATCTTTACTAAAGAATTCTGTTTCAGGAAATATCATTCAATGTGCCCCAATAACAGATACGCCAGCAAGAAATAGTCAGTCAGGAACGTTGCTACAAATGCCACAGGTTCTACAAAATATTATGGTTTTGGATTCACTCGCTTCCACGCGATCGCTGAGTCAGTATGTTGCTAGTAATATAGTTACCCAAAGTTCTACTAACTCCCCTAAATCAGACCGTACAACTGTGTCAGGTAGTAATGTATCCTCTTGGTCAGATATTGGCAATTCTGTAAAGAGTAAAACAACTTCAGTACAGCGAAAAATGAGCAAACAGAATAGTTCATCTGTCAATACTCTAATTCAAGCCAAAGGAGCCAACGATCCAGAAACAATTCGACTATCAAGCCAACATGCATTTGTCAATACAACAGAGGAGTCTAGCTCTGAAGTATCGAAAAGCATAGAAACATTGGCACAAGCAATCTATGAGAAAGTAAAGTGTCGCTTGCGTATTCAGCAAGAGCGTCACGGACGTGGTTATACTGGACGCTCATCCTGGTAATCCTATTTACGTTGAGAGGAGAAAGTTATGTCACTAGTCAAAGCTAAACTGGTTTCCTCAGATGGGGGTGAAACGATTGAATTCATGTTTAACCCCAATCAATTAGTTTTTCAACAACAGATTAACCTTACTAAAAATAGCGGTGCGCGTACTGGTAGAGGATTACCTAAAGTCAACTTTGCTTATCCAGAACCTTGCACGCTCACCATCAATGATATTTTGCTAGATACTTACGAAGAAGGCGGTGGTAAAAGCGTCATTGTCCATATCCAAAAGTTTGAAAAAGCAGTGAACTTTCTAGAGAGTGGCAAAAATCAAAAAAAGCGCCCACCAACTTACGTATTTGCTTGGGGTAGCAATCAATATATTCGTTGTTTTGTCACCAACCTGACCTACAAATTAATTATGTTTTTGCCAGACGGTACTCCAGTAAGGGCAAAATTAGATTTGAGTTTAGAAGAAATTGACGAATCAACCTCCCAACCGGGTATGGGTACACCCAACCAAGTTGACCGCACAGGAGATACTCGTAACAAGCGTATGAGTTAATTGCTGATTCTAAGCATACATAATATTACAATTAGCCATTAGCTATTAGCCATTAGCAATTAACTTATGCCTGCCAGTTATACTGCAATCCCAACCTTAAAAATTGACGGACAACCTGCGTCTAATAGTTTGTTAGAAGATATTCTGCAAATCACTGTAGAAGAAAGCTTGCATGTACCGGGGATGTTCACCTTAGTAATTCGTAATGATTATTATTCAGCTCGAGAAGGGGAAAACCCGTGGCTGTACGATAATACTTTTACCATTGGTAAATCTATTGAAATTGGTTTTACTTCCAGCAACACGGAAGATACTGACTTTAACGCTGCTAATCAGAGTACCTTACTTAAAGGTGAAATTACTGCTGTAGAGGCGCAGTTTAATGCGGAATCTCAAGCTCCGATTATTATCCAAGGTTACGATGTCAGTCACCGTTTACACCGAGGACGCTACAATCGATCGTTTCAAAATAAGAAAGATTCAGACATTGTAAGTCAAATCATTGGTGAAGCTGGCATCACCGCAGGCACAATTGATGAAACTGGTGGCCCCTATGGATTTGGCGATCCAGTGGGCTACATCTTTCAAGAAAACCAGACTAACATGGAATTTTTGAGGGAACGAGCAGCACGTAATGGTTTTGAGCTATTTGTACAAGATGGCAAGCTGAATTTTCGTAAACCTTCAGGCGGTAATTCGTTGAACCTAAAGTGGTTAAAAGATATTACCAACTTTCATGTACGTGTTAGTAGTACCGAACAAGTTAGCTCTGTTGAAGTTAGAGGGTGGGACTATAAGAATAAGCAGGCGATCGTCTCCACTAAAAGCGCTCAAACTTCTCAGGTTGTGACTTCAATTGAACAGGGAAAAGGTACTAAGACCAGCACGGCCTTTAACAGTAGTCCGAAAATGATTGTAGTTGATAAACCGGTTTTTTCTAGCAAAGAGTCAGACGCGATCGCCCAAGCACTTTTTAACGAACTTTCTGGTGAGTTTGTCCAAGCAGATGCTAAAGCCGTGGGAAACCCGGATATTCGACCAGGAAAGGTAATATCTCTCAAAGATATGGGCAAATATAGCGGTAGCTATTACGTCACCGAAACCCGCCATATTTTCCAAAGTAGAGTTTACACCACAGATTTCAGCATTCGCGGCTTGCGAGGTGATGATTTATTTACCGCCATGACTCCCCAAACCCGTTTGCAACCAGGACAAACCCTAATAGTAGGAATTGTCACCAACAACAACGATCCGAAAAAATGGAGTAGAGTGAGAGTCAAGTTTCCCACTTTGACAGAAGAACATGAAAGTGACTGGGCAAGAGTAGTGTCAATTGGTGCAGGAAGTAGTCGCGGGTTTGACTGTTTACCAGAAGTTAACGACGAAGTGCTAATTGGGTTTGAACACGGCGATATCCATCGCCCCTTTGTCATTGGTAGCGTTTGGAACGGCAAAGACGCACCGCCCACTAGCGTACAGGAATCAGTTGCAGATGGTAAAGTGCGACTGCGGACATTCAAAACTCGCTTAGGTCACACCCTTCAGTTTGTTGAAGAAGATAAAGGCAGCAGCAAAAAGGGTGTGTACGTGAATACTGTAGATGGTCACAAATTGAATATAAATGATACAGAGAAAAAGATTGAAATCAAAACTAAAGATGGTCATCAAGTTCTGCTAGACGACCAAAAGAAAAAAATTGAAATCAAAACCAGTGGTGGAAATCTTTGTAACCTTGATGACCAAGGGCAGAAAATTACCCTCAGTGGAACTGGTGAAATTGAATTGACAGCACCTCAAAAAATTACCCTCAAAGTTGGAGGTAGCAGTATAGAAGTCTCTATGTCTAACATCAAGTTAAAAATGGGTAGCAACACCATCGAACTAGGAGCCGCAGGGATTAACATTGAATCCGCCATGACAACTACTGTAAAAGGATTAACAACTACTATAAAAGGTGATACAACAATAGGCGTCAAAGCCCCAATAGTAAATATAGGCTAATAGCTAATGGTTTATGACTAATGCAAGAAAAACAATTAGCAATTAGCAATTAGCAGTTAGCAATTAACATAAAAAAAACTATGCCACAACAAGTTGTGATGGGTGCTTCTCTACAGTGTGTCCCGTTTGGTGCTGCACCTAGCTCGCTGTTAGTTATTCCCAAAGGTTCACCAGTAATGGTAAATGGGATGCTAGCAGCAACAATTATGGACTTTGCCCCTGTCGCAAATATCCTGCCTTTTGGAATGTGTACCTCACTAACCAACCCAATGGTCGCTGCGGCAACTACCGCAGCGTTGGGTGTTTTAACACCTATGCCTTGCATTCCAGTGATTCTCGGGCCTTGGAAACCAGGAGCAATAAAAGTTAAAATTAACAATTTTCCAGCATTGCCCAACACTGCAATATGTAATTGCGCGTGGGGTGGTGTGGTTAAGATTAACTATGCAGGACAGATAAAGGTGAATATTACATAAAATAATAGTATCAAGATTGTACAAAAACAAAACTGTTTGAGGATGCGTAAAAACATAGTCAGTAAATGAGGATAAATATTTGTTGTTGAGATAAGTCAGGAGACAGAAGGAAATAAGGTTTTAACTTCATTCATCTTTCTTCACATAGTCTGGTTTTATTCTGCCGACCTATTCAATTGCTCATTGCTAATGGTTGAGGCCAGACTTGCTAAGAGCTATTAGCAGTTAGCTATTAGCCAGTCTTTTTATTGCAAAGGTGTTAAACCCGTTTGACCTAGCAAACGCTGACCTTCACGGGTTTTAAGAATTTCGGCAAATTTTTCGCCAATGCGGGGGTGATCGTTATCGCGGGGATAGACGATCGCAATCGGATATGCCAGAGGATATTGTCCGTTCTTCAATAACTCAGCTTTTGGATGATAACTGCCTTTCTTGTCACACAAATCTGTGCTGGGGTCGATATCTCTGTTATTATTCAGTACAATTACCTGTTTTGGAGGTTGCCCCTTTGCTTGTAAAGCTAAGGGATAAACAGAACACTGACCAACAATTTTGCTTAAGGAACTAAACCCAATCCCACCTGTTCGTCGGGATTCAAAATCTTGGATTACTGTTCGCATCATCTCAAATTCGGAGAGTTTTTTAATTTTAGATGTAGTAAAGTATTTTTCATTTCTATTTTCCGTATCTTCTTTTTTATTCAACATTAATTGCTGAAATAGTTCCACCGCCTCTTTATCTTTTGGTGCATATAAATTCACGGACAATTCAGAAGCACCCAACTCCACCCAAGAATCAACTTTTTTTGCATACAATTGACGCAACTGCTCTAAAGTAATCTGTCCGTTAAGCTTTTGTGGTAGTCCTTTTTCACGTTGGGCATAGCTGAAGGCAACGAAAACGGCTAAACCATCGTAGGCAATTGTCTGCGCCTCTAAGTCTCGTGGTAATGGTTGAATTAATGGGACAATCGCAAAGGCTGTTTGTCCTGACTGAACTTTGGCAATAGCATCTGCTGTTGATTCTGCTGGCTGATAACTCAGATATAACTTGGGCTGTGCAGTTTGCAGTCTTTGTTCTAGTTTTTGACCTTTGGCAATTAAATCAGGCTGTCGAAGTACATATTGCCAAATACCATCGCGTGCAGAGGTGTAAGTAAACTTACCGGGAGGAATTGCTGCCACATCTTTTAAACAACAAACTTTTGGTGTATTCTCCGTAGCAGTACTTAACTGCGATTTATTAATCAGCATCCATGCCAGCCACCCAAGCATTCCCAAACCTACGGCACTTAAAAGCAGTATCAACACACGAGGGAACTTTCTGACAGGTTCTATCTCAGGCTCTGCTTCTTTTCGATGTACAAGGGCTAGTGACACACTAGGCAACCGTTGTAATTCTTGACGGGCAGCAAAAGCATTCTCAAATGGCAATTCCAACTCCATCAGTCGCAGTATCCATGCCTTCAATTGAGGATCTGCGCCTCCCCAGTGCTTTTCGTTTCTGGGGTCAAGGGGTTCACCCATTTCTGTAACAACTCTTCCCGCCAGCAAGTAAAAGGCAATGTAACCCAAGGAAACTAAATCCTGGGACTTTTGTAAAGAGGGAAGAGATTTGTCTTGAATTGGATTGAACAGTCCTTCCCATACAGCTAAATCGGATAGATAAATAAAGAAATCTAGATTATTCTGGCCGAAAGATTCACCATTGATTAGCAGTAAAGTATCAAGGTTGAGATTGCCGTGAATTAATCCATTTTGCACTCCTCCTGCTTTAAAACGAAACTTTTGACCGTGGAGAAATTCCAGTGTTTGTAATACTTGATGCGCTACTTTTTTTACCTGGCAGTCTGACATTGCTCCCAAACTTAAATAGCGGTTCAGTGTCGGACAGTCATAACGTTCGTCGATTACCAGATAACAGCGTTCTTCCAAAGCATCGGCGATCGCTTCCAATGGTTGCAAAAACCGGAAATCTTGCACTCTACCATCAGCAAGGCTGATACCAGCCAAATTCTTAAACAGTTGTTTGTGCTGCCGCATTTCATCTTCATTGAAATACCGTCCTGGTAACAAATATTCTTTAATGACGACAGGCTCATTTACTCCTAGCTGAGTGGCGGCATAAAGTCGCCCCATACCACGCCTACCTAAATATTTCTCAATCCGATAAATTCCACGATCGCCTTTAATTTCTGAGTTGTTCGGTAAAAGGGACGGGAAACCGCACAACTGGCAAGTCTTGATTCTGGACTCATCGTCTGGTGTAGGAGAAGAGCGATCGCACCTTAGAGGGTCTTTGTCTGAGCAACGATAGCGCTTGTAAGGCGAGTTAGAGAATTGTACACCTGCTTCTTTTGGCAAGACGACGGATTCAAAAATAGGCTTTTTAGTTTCTTCTGCTGGATCGGCTTTTTTTGGAAATAACTCGTCGTGAATATCTGCCAGAATTGGCTGCAACCAAGAATACCGTCTCAGCACATTGAACTGAGACAGCCTAACTTGAATTGGATACCTTTGTAAATAAACTTTGACTATGGTCTGTGGGAGCTTTTTTATTGCCATAATTGCTGATTGCTGATTGCTAATGTCTTATTTCTAGGTTTAGCCTGGAAATATCTTTTGACAGACTCCGCCTCCTTTAGTTAGAGTTGAGGTGAGCCTCGCTGACTGCATTCTTCGTCGGAGACTGAGAACGAGGGAAAAGCTCGCTATTTAAGGTTTTGGTAGTGATGGTGGTGGTAAGATTTTTTGAGATGGTGCTATTGATGGGGTAATTTGCGCCTCTTTTACTAACTCTTGCATGACTATCTTTAATGTTGATTTTGCTACAAGTTGATTTTCATTGAGTTTAAGGGCAGCTTGCAAAACTGGCACTGCTTGTTGATAGCGCTTGAGTTTAAAGAGGACTACTCCACGTCCGGTGAGAGCATCAGCGCTTTGTGGATTGATTTTCACGGCTCGCTTGTACGCAAACAAGGCTTCTTCATAACGTTTCATGTCTGTTAGCACTATGCCCCGGTTGTACCAAGCTTCAAAGCATTTGCTGTTGAACAAAAGAGCTTTGTCTGTAGATGTTAGTGCTTCGTTATAGTTTTTTAACTGCCAGAGGACAACGCTCTGGCTTGCCCAGCCTTCAGCATTGTTTGGTTCGAGTTCTAGCGCTTTGTTGTAAGCCAAAAGTGCGTAATTATACTGTTTAATTTTGCTTAATATAGTACCCTGATTAAACCATGCCTGGGTGTAGTTCTGATTGAGTGCGATCGCTTTTTTAGTCGATTCGAGCGCCTCTTGATATCGTTCTAAGTGCCAAAGCGCCACGCTACGATTGCTCCAAGCTTCTGCGTAGTCGGGTTTTATCCCCACTGTTCGCTGTAGGGACGCAAGTGCTTTTTCATACTGCTCCTGTCCTGCCTGCGCCTCGCCTAGCTCGTTCCATGCCTGAGCCAGACCAATTTCTTGCCAATTGCCATCTCCTTTAATTGCTTCGTTACAAGCTGCTTCTGCGTCTTTATATTGTTGGTTTTTGTTAAGAATAGTACAGCGTCCTACCTGTGCAAAGGAGTATTTGGGGTTGAGGGCAATGGAGCGATCGTAGGAGGTAAGCGCCTCAGTGTTGCGTGACAGTTTCTCTAAAACTGTAGCTTGGGCAGCCCAAGCGATCGCATCATTCGGGTCGATGGTAAGCAATTTGTCATAATCGGCGATCGCTTGTTCTAATTTATTCAACTGACGATGAGCAATTGCCCGATTTGCCAAAGCGAAGGTCTGGCTTTTATTTCCCCAATCCCCGTTACCATTTAAAGCTTGATTGCAAGTAGCAATTGCTTGGATAAATTGTCCCAGTTTGTTAAGCGCCTCACAGCGATATGCCAGGGTTAAAGACTCTTTTGGCTGCAACAACAGCGTCCGATCATAAGCTACTATTGCTTTTTCGTACTGATTTTGCTGGCTGAGAATCAGACCGCGATGGAACCATGCTAGCTTCGGCGATTTTCTTCCCCAGTTACCATCAACTTTTAGCGCTTGGTTGCAGCTATCTAAGGCTTCTTCGTTGCGTCCCAAAGCCATTAACGCCATACACTTGTAGGTGAATGCGAGGGAAGTTTTCGAGTTAAATTTGAGTGCTTGCTCAGAAGAAGCGATCGCTTCTGGATATTGTTTCATCAATAGCTGCACACCACTATAGTCTGTCCAAGCCAAGGGATTTTTTGGTTTGAGGATTATCGCCTGTTCGCAAGCAGCTTTGGCTTCTTCGTACTTTTGTGCGTCTAGCTGTAAATTACATAGATTAGACCAGTAGCTAAAGTCTTTCAGTTTTTCATCAAATGTAAGTGCCAATACTAAGGGAGAGGCCACCTTTGCCGATCCACTTTTGACGTTGCACAGTTGAGAAAACAAGAAAAATAAAGTAAGGGTCGCTATGCCAAAGATTTTTTGGTGGCGCTGCATAAAATCTATTAGTGACCTGTGGAATATACTAAGTAGCGAAGTATAACTAAACATGGGTTAAGAATGTAAATAGCTAATGGCTAATGGCTAATGGCTAATAGTTAATGGTTAATGGTTAATGGCAATCAGCAATTAGCAACTAGCGTCGAAATTTAGTATTCCCAAAAAGATAGTCGAGTTATGAAAATTTTGATAATTTCTTTGATTTTCCCCTTGCTGTTAACAACGGTGGCTGAGGCGGCGAATTCTGACAGTGTGAAGCGGTTGCTAGAAAGCAGAGAGTGTGAAAATTGTGATTTGGTAAATGCTAACCTCAAGGGTTTTTATCTGCGTGGAGCAAATCTTAGAGGTGCGAATCTCAAGGGGGCGAACTTGAATGGAACGGATTTGCGTGGAGCATTTCTGGTGAAAGCGAATCTGACAGATGCGGATTTGCGAAACGCGAATTTAGAAAATGCTAATTTACAAGATGCCAAATTGGAGGGAGTGAGATGGAATAATACTATCGTGAGCGATCGCACGGTAATTAGTAGTAAATGGCGTTTGGTTATGCAGGTGGTTAACCAAGGGGTGCGCCAAGATTTGCAGGAAGCCGACCTGAAAGGGGCGAACTTTAACGGAGCTGACTTACGAAATGTAAATTTAGCAGGGGCGAATCTGGAAAAAGCTAGCTTAGAAGATACGCTGCTGAGTGGGGCTAATTTCAACCAGACGAATCTCCAAAAAACCAACTTTTTTATCAGTGATTTGAGAAACGCCAGCTTCAGCGAAGCAAATTTGAAAGAAAGTAGCTTAATGGCGGCGGACTTGCGGGGAGCATATCTCACACAAACAGACCTGAGTCGTGCGACTCTGAGTAATGCTTACCTCAGTGGTGCAAACCTGGAAGACTCTAACTTAAATTCAGCTAATTTAGCACGAGCATACCTCACCAATGCAAATCTTAGCAGGGCAAAGCTACAGCGTACTAATTTATTTACTGCTGATTTACGAGGGGCAAATCTCGATAGTGTAGATTTGAGAAGTGCTAATCTCCGTGGTGCAGATATTAGCGATACGATGGTGAAAAACGGCAATTTACGCGCACTGAAGTTGGAGGGGGCAAATTTACAAAAGATGAAATTGAGTGGTGCAGACTTGAGCGGTCTTAATCTCAAGAATGTTGACTTCAACGGTAGCGATTTGAGCAATACTAACTTAAGTGGCGCTAATTTGACTGGGGCTAATCTTAAAGGTGTTAACCTTAGCGGTGCGAATTTAATACAAGCAAATCTCAGTGGTGCAGAACTAAGTCAAGCCAACTTGAGCAAGGCTAATTTAACTCGTGCTAACCTAAGCAGTGCTAATCTGCAACAAACTATTCTTAGCGGCATTAAGCTTGACTATGCTAACTTTTGCAATGCCACTATGCCTAACGGCTCTAAAGGTAAGTGCTGAAGACCACTTTATTTACCTTCTGTATCGCTTTAGTCACCTATAATGTGCTGTCTGTGTTTAAGACAGCACTCAGGAGTGTTCATGTGACTGACAAAATTGAAACGGAAGTTTCCAGCTGCTACAAAGCTTACGAAATCAGGGGTATTTCCCGGAGAATGATTGCGATTCTCCCTAAAAAATAGGTATTATCCACCCTGTGAGATTCAGCCATCACGTCTCACCTTCTTGAAACGCCAACTCCAACGAGAACGGTAGACACCCAGGATTGGCAGCTGCCCACTCGTTAGCTTCTGCAATTAGAGTTTTGTTACCTGAATCGAGATAAAATTGCATTTTGGCACTCTGCTCCAGTCTTTCGCGTTCTTTGCCCCCAATTAGGCATCGCGCAATTAGGCAGTATTTTCTAGCTATACGCTTGGCGTGGGATGCTGCTTGGAGTCGCAACTTAGTCAGATTCTTCAATTCTGACAAAGCGAGAGTTGCTGCTGAGTCACCTGAAAGTGTGCTTTGCTCGCTAGCTTCGCCTTTTTGTAAGGTTTCAGGCGGCACAATTGCAGATGTAGGTGGAATATTAACAGAATTGATTAATAAGTTTTTGTTATTGTAATTTTCAGACGCGCTGGGGGTAGAGAGGTATTTAAAATCCTTATCTGAAGTAATTTCATTAACGTTTTCAACTATTTGTATAATATTTGAATAAATTAAGAAATTATCAGAATTATTGACAGATGAAGTTAAAGACAAATCTTTTAACTGTAATAAATTCAATTCTGCTAATCTTAGTAAAGAAAAAAAGAAACGAGATTTAGAATCTGAGAGAATTCGTAATTGTATTGAAGGAAAATTTGGGCAAGCGAAAAGAAGGTTTAGCCTCAATCGAGTGATGGCGAAACTTTCCCATACTTCTGAAACTGCAATTGCTATTACTTTTTTAGTGATGAATCTTTCTACTCACCTGTCGCGGGTGTTTTATGCTTTTTTATGTCTATTTTTGAAAACTGCACCTTTTTTGCAGTTCTGTATAACTGAAAGTTATTATGTTGTTAGTTAAAAACAATAAAAGCTTATCTTTCATTTTGCTTGAATAACTAGTCAACCCTTAAAATTGCTTTTTCATACTTTTTCAGCAACCCCTAATGTAAGCGCTGTAACATTTGTTGCGAATTGTGGATTCTACCCAATGTCGCACCCTAGCTTCGATTTCGTGTTGGTGTCGGCAATATTGGCTGTAGCCAGGGGCGTTAATTGCAGTAGTAAGGCAAAATTCGACTAATTTATCACTCTCTAAGTCTAAAAAGACGATTCCGTAGCCTACAAAGATTTGTAGGAGGGTGTTTGTTTGTCCTTTTCCTATCCAGCCTGTGGTGATGATTTCTTCCCAGTTGGCACGCCACTGGGCAGCATCAGCAGACTCTTGCTTACGATATCTCTCCCGTGAAATTTGTTTTTTGGCTTTGTTTGCTACCCGTTTTAGTTTGGTTAAATCTTGCCGACTGGCCGCGCGATCGCAATAATCGAGGAAGATAGAAACTGAGTCGCTAATTGGTTGTAAGTCATCATTAAGTAAAAAGGAGCCACTACCCGGTTGCATAGGGCAACGGATGGCTTTGTAGTTGGTTATTTGTTATTATCAAATTACCGATTATAGGATAGTTTGTGTTTGTTAGCACTGGTGATTTACCAACTTGAGCAGAAATTAGTGGGATGATGACACCTTGAACAAGAAATCTGGGTTGATTCGTTTTTAAGAAGTTAAGGTCGGGCATTTGTCAATAAATAATAATATTTAAAATGTTGCGGAAATCGAGGTTGGAAAGACAATTTTTGAGCAGGCGAGCACGTAATCTTGATATGTATTATTCATTTTTGACCCTTAAGTTCATGTCGAAGTTTTAGTTTCACACCAACTCCACCACGCTATAAACGAATTTTGAAGCTCCATTGCTGAAATTACTGCTTGATTTTTCTTATCTTTACAAAAATTAAATATTTTTTATAAAGATAACTTTTTTAACTTATTTTTAGGTTAATTCAAATTTAGGACAAGTCTAAAGTATTTTTTGCATCGCATTTCGAGGAGAACTTCTCCAAAATAATCATCTTCATGTCCTATCACACTAAATCCAATACTTTGTCTCTATATCAATGACTTTTGTATCAAACTCATTTTTGATACGCTCGAAAAAATTCAAGTATTTCACAAGCGCTTCTATATCTTCCTGGTTAATTAGATTACTATCTTTATACCATTTTCCTCCAGGATCGAGATTAGATTCGGCTTTAACGTGGTTATCTATATCTCTAGCTAGATCATTAATAAATTGAGCTTTTGCTAGTTTATCTGTTGAGCGTAGTTGAATACCTACAAAAAATAATCCTAGCGATGCTGCTAATCCACTAATGAGTGCTGCAATTGCATTAACTGCTTCCCAGGGTTTGGAACCAAAACCATTAGAAATCAAAATAATTACTGTCAAACAACTGATGGCAAAAGCAGCATAACTAGCAAATTTTTGCATACTCATACCTATAAATTAAATTTGGAATTTACTGTCACCTCTCACAAGTGGGATTGAGTACATCAAAATGGGTGATCGCCTTTTTTTCGATTTCGGGCAGAATTATGTTGTGTGAGATGTGTGATCGCAGTTTCCTTGTTAGCAACTAAATGTCCGGCATCTCTAGGGGATATTGGCATTTTTTAACACAACTTCAATACATCGGGAATGGATTTTGCGATCGCTTATTCCCGGTATGATAGCTTTATATGTTGTCACCCGTGCATTATTAAAGTTGTCGCTATGATTGCAGCCAAAACACCCACTCGCAGACACTGGGAAGTGTTTGAGGTTTACAAAGCTAAGGTTGCTATCAAAATGGAGCCTGAAGAGTGCATATCCCATTTGAGTTGAGTATGCACAAAATCCTAAAGTAAATTTTCCTTATGCAAAATGGACTTGACTAGGGATAACAAATTAATCGAAGAGAAAACGAATGAATTTAAAGTTATAAAGAAAAATTAAGTCCAGCACCACTGAATATATCCCAAAGGATCAACAATCCCTTGAACCTGCCCAGGGCTATTTGTTATCTGCTGCCCGTTCACTCGCTTTTTGTAAGGTTGTCCACTTCGCCAATCGAATTCATCTACAAAAAGTTCTTTTCCTTGAATGAAAGCACTGAGGTAGTCTTCTAAATAGGGTTCTAAGTGCTTGTTGTACCGAGCATTAATTTGCCCTCTCATTGCCAATATCCAGTAACCATCCCAACCTGCACCTTGTAAATAATCAAGGTACTGTTGCTTCTTTTTAGAGTAATAATAACTATCAAAAGGCGATTCTTGCCAAATTCCTTTTTTTAGTAAACAAGCACGATCTGCGATATTTTCCCGTTGTTTTTTTCTTGTAATCCATGTCCAACTTTGGTTGCATGGACGCAAATACCAGTTTTGCGAAGGCAGATGAGTAACTTGGAAGAAGACGACGGGTTTTGGTCTAGATATCTGTGGATTCAGCTACCACTAACCAAAATGCCACCACTGGGTGCTAAAACAATCCATAACCTCTCAGTATTGCTTCAAAAACTTTACAAGGACTTAGAAAACTTGCCGTCTAAGACTTACCAACTGAATCTAAGTGGGCAACAAGTTTGGAAGGAATGGCATTGTTGGTGTGAAGAGCAGAAAGTTACTGAACCAAATTCCGCATTGAGAGCCATTTATCCAAAAGCAAAAGAGAGAGCAGCTAGAATTGCTCTCATTGTCCATTGTGTAAATGCCATTGTTGATGATCGCATACCGGAAACTATCGTACAAAGTGAGATATTGGAGGTAGCGATCGCATTTACAAAGTGGTTGATTGGTCAAGCTCGGCTTATTTATGCTGACTCTGGTATAACAATTCATCCAGATTCATCAAAAATTACTCGATTTGTAGAACGGTTTAGAGGGACAGGTTGGATTACGGCAAGGAAAGTTACTCACTGGTCATCAAGTCGTGAGAAACTAACTGCTGATACAGCTAGAGCATTCATGAAACAGATTGTTGATTTGGCTCATGCAGTTGATAATAAACAGTCTGGTAGAGCTTACCAAATCAAAATCAAAGATGATTTTGGTAAAAACTGGTAACAATTAACCTTAATTGCTTTGTGTAATAGACTTTGAAGCTCGTAATAAAAGCGTTAACAGATTGGTAACAAACACGAATAAAAGCTTGAATGCCTTGATGGAACCACACCTAATGATGGTAACAAAGCTCATCAATTATTTAATAATGAAGAGTATTTTGTTACCGTCGATATCTCTGCGTTCAAGTACTCGATATTAAAAAGGTGCAGTAAGTTCCAGGAAAAGGTTGTTACCTAATAGTTACCAAGTTTGTTATGGCTCTAGAAGGTTCCTCAACTAGAGAACCTACGAGAATTTGTTACCAAGTTACCAACTTTCAATTTTTAAGCAAGCGATCGTTGGGTTCGTTATATTGGGCAAATTTAAGATCGCGGTATGCAAGGTGTGGGTTTTCACTATTCAAAAGTTTCATGATTACTATGTACCTTGCCGAAAACTCAACTTCGCCAATGCAAAGAAGTTAATTCCCTTCAATAGATTTAGTGCAATTGTCTTCATTGTTTTTGCCCGTAAGCAATTTAACCATCATGTGTCACTAGAAATAGTACTTCAGTAGCGAGAACTTTTTATGCACACTGTTTTGGAAATCAGTAAAGTATCACTAACAGCAGGAGTTGAGGTATGATGAATATTCGTGAAGAGTTAAGAAAAGCTATGCTGGATTATGCTCAGAGAAAGGGATTTGCACCTTCAATACAACCTGAAGAATTGCCCCATTTGACACTAGAACATGATCAATCAATGCCCGAAAAAACTTTTGTTTCTGAACTGTGTCCTGTTCAGCCCAAAAATCATGATGTGAAGCTACTAACTTAAGTAATTCTCGGTTATTGATATTAAATTGGCCTTTATTTTGGGTTTGTTGTTGTAACTGCTCAATTTGATTTCGTAATTTCCGGATAGCTTCAGAAATGGCAGGGTTCACGTTCCGGCTATTATGAGTCAAGGTTTCTAATCCTGCTAACTGTCTTCGTACATCCTGTAATTCTGCTGATTCTTCTACAACACCTACATCTGCAAACTGAGCAATTTCATCCGCTCTAGTTGTTAAAGCCTCTATTACGGCATTTTCTAGGTCTGCTATTTTCACGCTATGGTTACGCTCGCATCGCCCTATGCGTTTCCTCGCACAGACAAAATATTTAATTACTCCTTTTGAACCACTAGCTACTACACAGCGACCACCACACTCACATTTTACTAATCCAGTCAGGGGATAAACTCCTCTACGATGCCCGAAACCTTTTACTCTACGGTTAAAATCTAAAATATCTTTAATTGTTTGCGCTTCTTCTCGACTGATTAGAGCTTCATGGGTATTGAGATGAATTTCTGGATTCTTCGACTTAGGATAATATACCAAATCACCTTGCAGAACAGGACTGGTAAGCCATTGTTTTAATGCGGTTTGCCAAAACTCTGAGTAACCATAGCGATTTTGAAAGTATCGACATCCCTCATTCAAAGATTTTTCTGTAATGTAGTGTTCAATCAAATCCCTTGCCATATCCGCTTTAGAATACTCTTTCTTATCAGCTAGCAAACATAGAAATGGTTCACGATTGGGGTAGAGTCGATAGTCCTTCACTATGTACCCAAACGGTGCATGTGAGGCACGTTTCTCATTTCGGAAATGCTCTTTACCTCGTCGAATGCGCTCCGAAAGGCGATCGCTCTCCATTTCCGCAAGAGCGCCCAGCATATTGACATGGAACTTTCCAGCAGCAGTAGACAGATCGATATTGTCATCCAACGCTACTAGCACACATTCTGATTCCTGGAACTCAGTCAAAACCTTATGCAGTGTAGGCAGGGAACGAGACAATCTATCAAGACTGGTAATAATAACTCGCTTAACTAAGCCACCTCGAACCCACTGCATAAGTTGCTGAAAATTAGAACGTTGGTCTTCTTTGCCCTCACGCCCAGATTCAGTGTCAGCTAATACAAGCTCTGCTCCTGCTGCCTTCAGACGAGCTATCTGCTGATCTAATGCCGCCGAGTTTTCTGCCTGTTCTCTAGACGAAACACGGGCATAGGCAATCACTTCGGGAATTTTAACAATTTTCTCCTGACTGTTCACAAGCACCAATACTTACCCAACTACTAGATAGTTTACCATCTAGCTCGCTATACCACTCTTTTTTCCATATAGGGGCATTGTGTTTGAGCGTATCAATAGCATATTGGCAAGCTTCAAAGGCCTCACTCCTATGGGGAGAACCCACAGCTACTAAAACGCTAATTTCTCCAACTTGCAAACGTCCAACACGATGATAAATCGCGACTCGATTCACATCAGACATAGATAAGCGAATATTAGCAGCAATTTGATAAAATATCTGCAACGCCATTGGTTCATAAGCTTGATACTCTAGAGCAATCACAAGTTTACCATCGGTTTGATTGCGAACCATGCCACTCATCACAACCACAGCACCGTTGGCTGGATCGTCGGATTTGGCGTAGATTTCTTCCAGAGACAATGGTGCAAAGGTAACGGCAAAACTATCTTCGGCTCTTGGTTTAACAGCAGAGGTAAGTGTGGTTGTCATAATTGCATTGATATTATGTGGGTTTTTTCTATTGTCTCTGAAGAAAGCGTTGCTGGCCTATGTTCACTAGCTCTTGTTAATGCTTTTGGGCAAAAAGGATTTTTGAAGTTGATAAATTTTGTTGCCGAGCAGGACAGCAATCAAGGGTTAAAATTATTTTCCCATAGTCAAAGTAATTTTATCTGTTAGCAATGATGAAATTTATGCGAGTATGCGTATAGGCGCTAGAGTTGATGCTTATATTGTCATGACAGTTGCTCATACAGGGTTTGGAATTAGCAAAGAAATATTAGATAAAAGATTTGAACCATTTTTTACCACAAAAGAATTGGGTAAAGGTTCAGGAATTGGGCTATCAACAATAATGGCAATTATTAAAGAACATGATGGTTTTATCACTGGATCAAGTATTAGTCATTAATCTGCATTATCTAGACGATCGCAGTCATATCTGCCTTTAATCTCTTGATTGAAAAAGCTGCCAATTGAGTCTGAGGAATGTAAATCTTCCCAAGTATCCTCATCTACGCCTAAGTACTGATAAACAGCTCCACTTTGAAACTCAACTTGCAAAATCTGTTCGTTGCGATCATAGCCTACAGCCATAGCCATTGATGAGACAACTGGTAGCATGACAATTGGTTCTTCTTCAAAGGGTAATGCAGTCGTTTCGGCAATTGCTTCGTTCAGTTCTTGCAATCCTTCATAAGCTTGTATCGGTGCCGGAATTTCCAAAAACTCTAGTTCGTTGCCTCGGTCGAGCAACAACTGCAAATATCCATCAGAGTGAGCGATCGCTACTAAACTGCTCAAGTCTACCTTAGATAGCTTCATTTATTTTCTACTCTCCTATTAGCGTAGTCGGGAGTGGTAAAGTTTTATGCAATATCAAGCGTTTTATAGTACATTTATACTAAAAAAGTACTTAGGTGTCAAGTTTTTCTCCTAAGAGAGAATTTTAGGTGTGTAGAGACGCTTTAGCAAAGCAGCACGCAGTGTTTTTCTCTGACATCCGCGGAAATACTCTTGATTAGGCTTGGGTGAATGGGCGTATTTGAGTCAGCTGCTGTAGAAATCTCTGGTTTGTGAGGGGAACTCAAGAGGCGAACTAAAAAATTGCATAAATGTTCAACTTGCCTCAGCTAAGTACTTGAAAATTTCAACCAATCTTTGTTGTATCTAGACTCAACTGAGTCTCCGTTGCTGTTTGTATGACTCAATTAGCTCACCCTTTTGGGTGAGTCATAGATCAACCGATCAGATGACCTGACTGAAGGAAGTTGAGATTAATAATAAAGAGGACTCTATTACTAAAGAACACCAATCGCATTTTACCTAAGTATAACTTATGAAACTTGCTACCTTAATAAATTCTGCACTTATTTTGGCTTCTATTACACTTGTACCCGGAATTGCTGGCGCTCAAACAGCTACTACCAATAATAGCGAAACAATAGTTTTTAACTCTAACAATTTATCCACTAATTCGACTTCTGTGAACTACCTCCAGCCTTTAAATCTAGTCACTTTTGCTTATCAAGGAGGTCTGCAACAACATGGTATTCCTAGCGGAGAAGCGCTAGTACTTAAAACTCTAAATAGAAATATTGCTGCGAAAGATTTGGTTAAAGCTGCTGTGAATGCAAATAAATTACCATCACAAGTTTTAAACGATCAAAATTATCTAAGTGCTGTTAATTTAGAACTCAACGTATTGCCAGATTATGCAGCTGCTGATTAATTTGGTTTTTCTTATATCTTTTAAGAAAGCTAAGTTGTTCAGTATGGTATATTTGTATGCTTGTTACTAAGGATAAAAGCCTTTGGTACATAGCGATCGCAGTGTATTAAAAGTATATAAGAAAGCTTGATATTGAAGAATAATTTCTAAATTTTGACATAAGTTGCATTTATCCTGTGCTAAAGCCATAGAAAATTGTATAATCGACAGCTTATCGATCAAAAATTTCCTTTTCTATAGAGAATGACAGAAGTAATACGATCCGGGGGCCTAAATAATATTGAGTCCATTGAGTTTGAAGAGCAGTGCTTAGAAAAAGCCAGAGAAACAGGCGATCGCAATGGAGAAGTCGTTTCTTTGGCAAGTTTGGGTAATGCTTACCATTCACTAGGTGAGTACCACCTAGCAATTGAGTTTTATCAGCAGTGGTTAGATATAGCTAAAGAAATAGGCGATCGTTTAGAAGAAGCCAAATCTTTATCTGGGTTGGGTAACGCTTACCAATCACTGGGAAAATACCAGCGAGCGATTGAATTTTATCACCAGTGGTTAAGTATTACCAGGAAAATAGGCGATCGCACTGGGGAAGGCATTTGCTTGGGAAGTTTGGGTAATACTTATGAATACCTGGCTAAGTACGAGCAAGCGATTGAATTCTATCACCAGTGGTTGAGTATAACCAAGAAAACAGGTGATTGGACTGGGGAAGGTATTTGCCTGGGAAGTTTGGGCAATACTTATGAATCATTAGGATCTTACCAACTAGCAATTGAGTTTTACCAACAATGGTTAGGGCTGGCAAAATTCATTAGCGATCGCAATGGTCAAAGCATGGCCTTGAGTGGATTGGGCGGTGCTTATAAGGCTTTAGGAAAGTACCAAAGGGCGTTTGAGTTTTATCAGCATTCATTAGAAATCAGAAGGGATCTTAATGACCCAAATGGGGAAGCAAACGCTTGGTTTAATTTGGGTTTGGTATTAGAAAGAATCAATCGAGAATCAGAAGCGATGGATGCCTTTTGCAATGCTCGTGAAATTTATCATGCAATGGGACTCGATGCCAGCCTGCAAGATTGTAACCATGCTATTGAGTTTCTTTCTCAAAATATTGCAAGCTCAACATCTGCCTTCTGGTTTAGAAGATGGTTAAGTCATTTGTCACAGTTGATCAAAACTGGTTCTAAATAAAGAGTGCTGAGTTCCGAGTTAAAAGACCCCTTTAATTTGCTCAGGACTCACCACGATACTGATTGAAAACTGCAATTGAGTTATTGCGATCGAAGGAAACCACAGAAAACGGATCTTTTCGATCCCCCATTTCCATCCCAGGAGTGCCTACAGGCATTTGAGGAACAGATAAACCAACAACATTTGGCTTTTCTTGAAGCAGACGTTTGATGTCGTCTGCGGGGACGTGTCCTTCGATAACATATCCATTAACAATTGCTGTGTGGCAAGATGACAAGTTATCCGGCACGTTGTACTTTTGTTTGACTGTTTCGATGTCAGGCGTAGAAAAATCTGTGATTTTAAAACCCTGTGCCTTTAAGTGCTCAATCCACCCGCCACAACAGTTACAATCTGGACTGTGATATACAGTGGCATTTAGCACTGTTGATTTTGATGGTGTCTGTTGCTCTTGGATGTGACTACTGCTAAAAACAGTTTGAGCATGACTCATAGGAGCAGTGCTTCCCAAGATGCTTAACACCCCTAATGTTAAAACCACTATTTGCACAGTGGCAGGCATCAAGATGGGACGTAACCATTTTTGCCAGCAATAAATCAATTGTTTGTGTGACATCTGATACTTCCTAAATACAACATTGCTTCCAAAACACTTTGCGTTTAAAAACACTACGATTTTAAATAAAAGAGATATGAGTAAAATTAAATATGTGTTATCCATAATCGAATGGCACGAAGAAAAGCGAAAATGCTTGCCAGATGAAGATTACAGCTTTTAATCAATGAATAGTGAAAGAATGGTCAAGCGATCGCTATTGAACTTTGGTTGACCATTAACAGCCATCAAATCGGTATAAGTACACATTGAGATTCAGGAATCCAAACTCGCAAGTCGCTGTTATACAAACGAAAATTGGTGTCTCTCAGTAAAAATCCCAAGTAAATTAAGAAGTTGCTAGCGGTGTCTCACGACAAGCCGCTTCTCTACGAGAGGTTACGCTAACGCGTCTACGCACTATGAGATTCCGAGCCTCCCGACATAGTAATAATCTCTCCATTGCATCATGGCGTTCTGGGTTGGTTTCTTCCATAGCCCGAAACTCGTCTAACGTCAGACGAGTTGTTATTACATCTGGGGGACTGGTTTGAGCAAAAACCACAATCAACCTCTTAAATAATTAGCTCTAAAACTATTATCAGCAAAGCAAAGAAGAATTGCCAATGAACGGTCGAATGCCGCAGCTTCCAAGTGAAAGTATGATGTACGCAATCGCCTTGTTGCGCATGTGTTTTATTGCCTTTGGCCAAGAATTCATTCAATTCACCAACGGCAAGGAAATATTATCAACTCTGCTAGCACGAATGGTACTAAGAAAAGATACAGCCCTTGATCTGACTAGTTCCCAGCCTGTAGGCTGGGAACTTATTCTTGGAGGCTCCGCCTCCAGTAGCTTGACAAGAGGCAGAGCCTCTTTTAAATACATTCCCAGCCTGGAGGCTGGGAACAAGATGACACAAGCCTTTGGGCTTTTCTTAGTACCATTCTCTGCTAGCACCTTGAAGTTAGTAACGATATCTTTAAATATGGAACGAATCTAGGCATTTATAAGTAAATCTTATAGTTATGATAGATTTTTTTCTACGTAATATACACTTTCTTGAAAAATTTCCAAGATCCTTTAATGGTAAAATGTTATAAAATCATGACATTAAGCAATATTCTATAGGACTTGTTAATTTAGCGTTAACAGGTCTATGTAAATGTTGCTCTTAATGTCTTGAATAAATAATCTAGTCGATGGCTTATCTACAATCTGGAAAGGTACTACTGTGTGCATTGTTATCTTTAGTTTATAAACCGATTTAAGATACTATTTTTGCTAACAAACTTGAGATAGATGTGTTTGTTTATTTCGGTATTGATAACTAGCTACAACATAATGTTATAACTCATATTTTCTAAGTTGATGCTTATTTATTAGTGTGGAGTTTATGAAAAGAATTTCCCCAAAAAAGCGAACTAATTCTGTCTATTTAAGATTATTTAATTACAAAAATCTTCACTTGAAATGGAATAATTACTGGTTTAAGATAACTGGAACCTGGCGGTCGTGTCCTCTAACATGTCCTATAGATAAACCTCATCACAGACATATTTTTTGGAGTTGGCTTGGTAGTTTCTTAGCAATCGCAGCAACGGCTTACTTGTCTATGAAAACACATTCTCCTCTGCTTATGGCTCCGTTTGGTGCTACTAGTGTATTGATATTTGGTGTACCAGACAGCCCTTTGGCTCAACCCCGTAATGTGATTGGTGGTAATCTTGTAGCTGCCTTAGTCAGCCTAATTATATTACATCTTTTCGGTTCATCACCTTGGACAATGGGAATGGCAGTAGCAACAGCCATTGGGATGATGCAGCTGACTGGAACTCTACACCCACCTTCAGGAGCAGTTGCCTTAGTCGTAATGATGACAAAAGCTCCTTGGCAATTTCTATTAACACCTGCTTTACAAGGTTCTATTATTTTGGTGCTTTGTGCTGTGGTTTTTAATAATCTGGCACAAGAGAGGACTTATCCCAAGCACTGGCTATAAGATTTTTAATCTTGTTTCTATCAAAGGTGGATCTGCTCACCACAAGTGTACAGTGACAAATAAAAAGTCGCTGTACTATATCCTAATAAAGCAAAAGTGATTCCTTATTAATCATCATATTTTCATGAAAACAAATCGCTTTTTTGAGGCGATCGTTCCATAATTGATATTTTGGGGGTTAGTTTACCTCCAATACTGTTCAGTTAAGAGACGCGATGAATCGCCGCTTCTACTCTACAATAATCAGTCTTTTGTCTTGACGGTGATTTTTCGCGTCTTTACGATTTATAATTTTCATCAAAAAACTTTAACCGAACCGTATTAAGTTTTATTCTGGTTTTTTGTGCCAATGCCCATCATCGACTTTTTCGTAATCGCGCTTTACCGCACTCCAAGCGACTCGAAAGGCACGTTCTTCTCCACCATATTGTTCTTGAGCGCTGTTAAATGTAGCCCGGAAAATTTCTTGGGCGTGCTTAGGTAAGTTTTCTTTGACTGAATCTGGTAAGTCTGCAATTTGTTTGTAAGGCATAACTTTTATTTCCCCAGTCTCATAGTTTTATTCTACCTTCATCAGTATCAAACTTTGGAAGTTTTGAAGAGTTTAAATATCTTCATCAGCAGCATATTGTTGACAGCGATATCTGCGGTGAGCTACGCTAACGCACACCGCCTGCATTGGTTAAAAGCCAGGTGCTATCACTGAATTTGAAGGCAGCATTTTCAGTTACTCAATACCGCTAAGAACTGCCACCATTTCGCCCAATAATTACACATCTTTAATAATTCCTCATTGAATTCTTAACTACGAACTACGAATTATTAATTACTTAAAGACGTGATGTTGTCAAAAAACTAATTGTTTGTGGTTTGAAACTCGATACACTCTCCCAATAATTAACCTGGTTAATATTTACCTTTAGCAAAGCAATATCTGGTTCGTCTAGTCCTTTAGGAAACCAGGTTTGAAGTTCTGGCTTCCATAGCTCTCGCATCTTGTTGCGGTCTTTCACAAGTTGTGCTGTACCTGAGATAGAAACGTATCGCTGCTGTTCGGGTGAAGAGAAACTAATATTGACTTGCTCATGGTGTTCAATTTCAGTCACCTTATGGGAACCAGCATAAGTAAAGAACCAGAGTATGCTATCAGAGTTAATCTCACCACTCTTTGACATGGGGTAACTATGCAAGCTGCCATCATCATCGACTGTGGTAAACATACCATAATCAATATCTTTGATTAGTTCATGCAGTTTTTGAATCTGTTGAGCGCGGTCTGTAGAAGTTGTCATTGTCTGTAATTTTTTCTCTATTTGTTGTCTGGGCTGTAATTTTTGATTACAACCAGATTTAATACTGATAAAGATATTTTTCAGTATTAACCTTTTTAGTTTCAATTGCGTGAGCCTAAAGGTCTAATTATAATAAAATTAGCTTTTTTAGTTATATCTATAGAGATATTTGTTGAGAGTGACTATTTTGTGCATATACAACTTTTAGGTATAGTGAGGTTAATTTGGTGCTTATTTCTTTGGACACAGGACTTATGCAACTGGCACAGGCGATCACTAATGACTGGTACTTTGGTACTATATAGCTGACGTAACTGGCAAAGGCGATCACTCCTAAAGTAGTATGTTTATACTAAAAAAATTCAGATGAAATGAACTAGATTAAAAATGTAAAGTGTCCCTTTTCACGCCAAACTTTTGGGCTGCGGCTCAGGTTACTGTAACGAATACTTTTGAATATGAAGTTTACTAAATTAGATTATTGCCAGTATCTACTTAGTAGTCAAATTAATTATACGATGACCAATTTGGCAGAGCATTTAGAGACTATTAGTCATAATGCAATTAACTACTCTTTGAAAAGAGAAAAGTTAACACCTCGGTTACTCTGGGATAATGTGAAAGAGGTAGTCGAGCCGGATACGAATGTTTACATAATATTTGATGATAGCATTTTAGATAAAAGGTATTCTGAATAAATAGAAAAAATTTATTATTGTCCTTTAAAAAACAATCGGTTGGTTAATGATACATTTGGACAAGAAAAATATAAACGGATTGAATTATTAGAATGGAACACTGAAGAATTAGACTGTGGTAAAATCATCAAAATTAAAGGCTTCACAGCTAAGACAAAAGTGACACTATTCCGGGTTACTGTTTCTACCAACAGAAGGGATTATATCGCTACTAACGATTTATCTCAAAGTTCCACGGATGTTGTACAACAGGTGTGTAAAATTCGTTGGAAAATCGAGGAGTTTCACAGAGAAATTAAACAATTAACTGGCATTGAATCTTGTCAATGCCGTCAAGCTAGGCTCCAAAGAAATCATATTGCTTGTGCAATGTTAGTTTGGGTTAGGTTAAAGAATTTAGCCTATACCACTAGTCAAACTATTTATCAAATCAAGCATAATCTGCTTTCTAATTATTTAATTCAGCAACTAAAACGCCCAAGTATTCTTATGTGCTTGGTTTGATTGAAATTTTCCCGTGGCAGGGTTGCGACCTGCACGCTATTTGTGCCAGTTGCGTAAGTCCTGAATAAAAAAGGGCAAGATATTATTGTTGCCAGTCGTTGGGCTTTAATGCGCGATCGCAACGGGCAAGCAATATATATTTTAACCGTAAATACTGATATTACCGAAAAAAAGCATTTAGAAACTCAAGTTTTACGGGCGCAACGTTTAGAAAGTATTGGCACCCTAGCTAGTGGCATAGCTCATGACCTGAACAATATACTGACTCCGATTTTAACGACAGCACAATTGTTACAGATGAAAATGGCCGATACCGATGAGCGTAATCAACAGATGTTAAAAACTATAGAAAATAATTTTAAGCGTGGGGCTGCTTTAGTCAACCAAGTCTTGCAGTTTGCTCGAGGAATTGATGGTCAGCGTACCGTTGTGCAAATGAACCATTTATTTTCAGAAATTCAGCAAATTGTCCAAGAGACTTTTCCAAAATCGATTGAATTGACAGAGTATATTCAGCCTGAACTTTGGGCTGTAATTGGTGATGCAACGCACCTACATCAACTGCTGATCAACTTAGTAGTTAATGCTCGTGATGCTATGCCCAAAGGTGGCCATATCGAAATTTCTGCGGAAAATCTCTTGATTGATGAAGATTATGCACGCATGAATCTGGATGCCCATGTTGGCCCTTACATTGCTATTACTGTTGCAGATACAGGCATGGGGATGCGCTCAGAGATTATCGATAGAATCTTCGAGCCATTTTTTACTACTAAAGAGATTGGCAAAGGTACAGGATTGGGTTTATCTACCGCCAAAGGTATCATCCAAAGTCATGGTGGTTTTGTAACTGTGACTAGTCAAGTCAGCAAAGGTACGGAATTTAAAGTTTACTTGCCGGCAGTGGAAGTAGCAAAAACGCCTCTAGTAGAAGACCTGGAGTTATTTAAAGGTAATGGAGAATTAATTTTAGTTGTTGATGACGAAACCAGAATTTTAGAAACTACTAAAATATTATTAGAAGTTTACAGTTACAGAGTACTGACAGCTAGTAATGGGATTGAAGCGATCGCGCTCTATGTTCAACACGAAGATGAAATAAGCGTAGTGTTGATGGATATGATGATGCCCTTAATGGATGGTGCAACTGCTATCACTACGTTGCAAAAAATTAATTCCCAGGTCAAGGTTGTGGCTGTTAGCGGTCTGAACGTTAGTGATAAACTGGCTAAGATCCCTGGAATTAAAAAGTTTATTGCTAAACCATATACGACCAAGGAGTTATTGCAGACTTTACACAGTATTCTTGTGCAGAAATCCACAAACCCAAACTTATATATTGCACCTAGTAAAACACTTTTTAAGTAGTCACTAGGCAAGATCAATCAGCCATACCCAACAGCAACAGCAAGAGCAATGCCTACAGTTTTTGCACTTCCTACGCAACCAAACGCCCAACTTTCTTAGGCCATCCATTCAGTCCACTGTGGGGCATCTGTCACGCAGTTGCTACTTCTACCGAGAGTGATGCAGTTTGTAGATATTGAGTTATCCTTGCTTACTATTAAACTTATACACTTAGCCGTATTTTCTCGTAATTTATTTCAAAAATCAAATAGGATTCCTATAGTCCAGAATTAGCATCTGAAAATTGGCAGCGTCTTTATCATTCGTGACTCACGTTATGAAGCTATCATTTATCTTCAAAATGGTAATTTATACTTTAGGCAATACTTTTGTGATGTCGGCAAAATCTGAGATAAGCTCAATGTAGCGTTCAGACATGATTGGGTTATGAAGAATAAAATCTGTTTTGGATGCTCAGGTATCGGAGCTTATATGCCAAAGTTCTTGGTATTTAGCGCCTACGTTGTGATTACTGTTTCGGCTTTCTCGCTGTCTGGCTGTATACGCGAAAAAACAAAAAAAATTGTCGGATTTTCGCAGACGGAGAACATCGGGCCGTGGCGCATTGCCGAAACAAACAGCATTAAGGAAGAGGCCGCCAAGCGTAAGCAAACTTATGATTTTTTGATGACGGATGCCCAGGGACAGACATCGAAGCAATTTGCCGACATTGAGGATCTAATCGCACGACAAGTTGATGTGATATTTCTTGCACCACGTGAGTATGAGGGCCTCACGCCTGCACTCGAAGCAGCGAGAGCGGCAAAAATACCGGTTTTTCTCATCGACCGTGAAGCGGCGGGAAGACCAGGCGAACATTTCGTCAGCTTTCTTGGGTCGGATTTTATCGCCCAAGGCCGCCGCGTTGGCGAATGGCTGGCTAAGGCAAGCAATGGTAAGGCATCCATCGTGGAACTTACCGGAACAGCTGGTTCATCGGTCGCAATCGATCGGGCTAAGGGGTTTCGTAATGCGATCGCCAATTATCCCAACATGAAAATCATCGCCACGCAGACGGCGGATTTTTCACGGGCTGCGGCCCAGCGTGTAATGGAAAACATCATCCAGGCTAAAGGTTCTGACATTACCACAGTGTATGCTCACAACGACGAAATGGCACTAGGTGCTATCCAGGCTCTCAAATCCGCAGGTATGAAGCCTGGTAAGGATGTGATGGTCGGTTCAATTGATGGTCAGAAAGCTGCGCTTGAGGCGATAATCCGTGGTGAGCTTGGTGTTAGTGTCGAGTCGAACCCGCGTTTTGGCCCACTTGTTTTTGCCACGATGGAAGAGTATTTTGCTGGCAAGAAAATTCCTCCTCGGATTATTCTCAAGGACAGACTCTTCGACGTGACCAACGCCAAGGATTTCGTAGATGAAGCATACTAGTACCACAAGGCAGAAGTCAAAAGGAATCTAGCGTAAGAGTTTTGTTAATTTGGAATGGGTGGTTTATTCACGCCGTGCTGTACTAGGTAGTTCTCACCCTAAAATAGAAAAAAGATAACCTAAAATTATCCTGAACTTCCACGATGGACAAAAAACATTATTAAGGAGGTTTAACGCGTCATGGCTGCCACAAAGTCTCTTGAGCTTGCAAGTGTGCGGTATCTTGGCAAGCTCATCACCTCCCAAGGCGTGCTGCTCATACTCCTTAGCTTGGCTGTTTTTGCATCCTTTCGTTATGAAACGTTCCTGACACCTGTTAATCTGATGAACATCATGCGACAGAACAGTATGCTGGCGATCGTGGCGCTGGGCATGACTGTCGTGATTCTGAGTGGAGGAATCGATCTGTCCGTGGGTTCCCTTGTTGCGCTAGGCGGTGTTATCGCAGCAATGCTTGCTGGACAAGGAAGCTTTGTGGCGATCGTCGCCGGCATTGCTAGCACCACGTTGCTGGGTGTAGTCAATGGTCTTTTGGTGTCTCGCGCGCGGCTTCAGCCGTTCGTTGTTACTTTATTCACTGCCAGCGCTGCACGTGGGCTGGCGTTGAGCATCACCGAGGAGAGGTCGATCGCCGTACCCTCAGCAGCATCAGGACTTGTTTGGCTGGGTAGGGGGTTCATTGGTTGGGTTCCTGTACCTGTGTTGATAGTTGCACTCTTATATTTTGCAGCTTGGTTTATGCTGCACAGAAGCCGATTAGGTTTGCACATATTCGCTATTGGCAACAATGAGGAAGCCTCCCGACTTATGGGCGTGAACCCAAACCGAGTAAAGCTAGCAGTCTACACATTTAGCGGGTTACTTTCAGGGCTTGCTGGTATTATTCTCGCAGGTCGTCTAGGGGCGGGTCAGCCTGTGGCTGCCTTTGGCTGGGAGACGGATGCGATCGCCGCCACCGTCATGGGAGGAACGTTTCTTGCAGGGGGTCAGGGGAGCGTCTTCCCGACACTAGTCGGTGTACTTTTACTAGGAATGATGTACAACCTTTTAAATCTTGAAGGAACCATTACTCCTTGGTGGCAGCTCGTACTCCGTGGTGGGTTCTTACTTTTGGTCGTGCTTTTTCAGCAGCGTATTGTGTACAGAGGCTAATGTCAGTAGATTGAAAATCTTAACTCGACTCAATCACTGCGAAGATGGCTGCTTCAGACATTTGGAATTAAGAGACAGACGACTCTACCGTTCAAGTCACCGTACATTTGAAAATTATTGCCGCGATCGCTTTGGGCATAGCTGTCAAAAATCGAAAATCCCGAACCACATCAATGCGGAAGGGAAAAATTGTTGGAGATTGTGACAAGTTAGTTACTTGGTACAAACCTAAAATCTGCCCTAAAGGATTGAGCCTAGATCAATTTGGGCTGCTACCCCCAACTATAACTGTGCGAGAGTGCTATAAAGTCATGAAAACGTTCTAAATTGGTTTAATTCAGTGTGGTCTATTTTTTGAGCCTATTCGATAGCTATTATTGTGGTTTTTTTGATCGCAAACTGCTGTAAATAAACTATAAAAATTGGGACTGAGAAATAAATCTCAGTCCCGATAAAAAAGCGGGCTAACCGCTACTTATATGGTTAACCCGTGCAGCTTTGGGAACGCGCAGAGAAATTGTTATTGCAATACCAACTTCACATTGGCGTTTTGCAGACCGCGCTGTTTAACTTCAGCCAAAGTTTTGTTAACGGCATACTTTTGGTTGATTGAGTTGATCAACTCGGTTTGGTTGTGCTTCTTAGCAACGCCCCACAAGTCAGCGATTAGGTCAAAAGAACCATCGCCATTGCGAGACCAGCCGAGGTCATATTCGCCTTCCAACACGGCAACGATGTCAGAACGGACACGCTGACCGTTATAACCACGGACATCAGCTTCAGTCTTTACGCTGATACCGAGGTCGCGCAAGGAAGCCTTGAGGATTTCGGCATCGGTGATTTTGGTACGCAGGGTGCTAAAGTGAGACATTT